>CALVKK010000025.1 GCA_944332645.1 uncultured Bacilli bacterium | reverse complement strand
ATCCTTATCTGGAATTTTTGCTTCTCCATCCAAAAAGTTATTTTCTTTTAAATAATTATAATATTTTTCTTGAGTGTCATTATTCCATTCTACATTAGGATTATTATTCCAAAATTCTTTTAATAATTGTAATTGTCTTTCTATTTTATAATTTAATTGACTAGTTCTAAAACTAGTTGTACCAATCGACCAGCTATAACTCTTAAATGCCATTTTTCCACCTCACACAATCTAATTAATAAAATTATATCATAAATTTAACATTTTTTACTTTTAACAACAAATTACATATTAATTTTTTATCAATATTCTTCATATTTCTTATCTTCTTCATCTAAACAACAATTTATTTTTACCTCATTAAATATATGAATATATCCTGTTACATAAACTATTATAAAATACCTTCTTTAATATCATTCTATCTTATCTCCGTGCATAGGAATAATAGAATATATTTTTTCGATATGAGCAAAATTATTTGTTGGAAATAAATATACATTATCTATAGCTCTTGTAATTGCAACAAACAATTTATTTTTATATTCCCCATCAAAATTAAATCTGTTTTCTAAGCATACAATTACATTATTACTTTCCAATCCTTTTGATGCATGTATTGTCATAACTCTATTATTTCTTTCGGTCGCTAAATAATAATATTTGTATACATCATCTTTTAATTTTTCCTCTATATCATTTAATACACTATCATTTAATGTAGTACCTAATATAGACATTATTTTTATAATATATTCTTTAACATTTGCATCATCAACATTGATTTCACTTTCTTTTATTCGAGGATTAATATTTAATAAAAAATTATAATAATCTTCTTTAGAATATATTTTTTTAGGATTAATATTATTATAATTATAAAAATATTTTAAAATTTTATCAATTAAATCTCTATGGACATTATATTCATCATCAGTAATATCTAATGCTTTTACATAATATATTTCTATATTATCTTTAAAATTTTCATACAATTTTTTAGCCAAATCATTTGTTTCACAAATGATAAAAAATCCATCTGCTAATGAAGATAAAAAATCAATATTAATTTCGTATATATATTTAACTCTATTTTCCAAAGGTGTTATTAAAGGCATTTCTGTCTCAACTAACTTATTAGCATAATATGAAATACTTGGATGGCAACGTACACTAACATTTATACTATATTTTTTATATCCCATTTGCTCTAATTGTTTAAATAGTGAAGGATTTGCCCCTCTAAATTGATAAATTGATTGGTTAGAATCGCCAACCATTACAACGTTTATTCCAGTTTTTTCTCTTACTTTTTTTATAAACAGGTGTTGAAAATAATTTAAATCTTGTGCTTCATCAATATATATAGTCGAATATTTTGTAGTATACAAAGAACTAAAATATATAGAATTAATAATATTAGTTGCAAGCAAATAACTAGGAAATGAAATTTCATATGTTCCTTTGAAAAGATTATTCATCCATGCTCGAAAATAAGACGATATTTCCTCTCTCCTATTAAAGAATCTAGTTAACTCATTAACTAGGCGTGGATTCGATGGAAATACAACATTATTTATTTCCACCCTTTCATAATTTTTATCTAGCGTTTTTAAATAACGATTAATAAACTTCCCAACAATTTCAGATAATATAAAAGAATCAATTGTTCCTATAAAGCAATTTGATACATCAACTTTCTTTGATATTCTTTTACGAAGTTCATCAGAAGCTTCATTGGTAAATGAACATGCTATAATTCCAACATCTGAATTTATAATTTCTTTTTGAATTTTATTAACTATAGTATATGTTTTTCCAGCTCCAGGGCATGCTTCAACCATAATTAATTCTTCTGTCGAATCATTAATAGACTGCTGTTGATAATTTAATTGCTCTATAACTTCTTTATTCAAATATTTCATCTGTATTAACAAACCCTAACAAAATTGAATTTTTATTTGTTTCATTAATCGTTATATCTATATTATTTTCTGTTATATATTCATGTAAATTTTTTAATTTTGCTGATTTTAAATATTTAAAATCTTCTGAATATTGAGGCTCAGAAATTGACAAATAATCTAAAAAATCCTTTTCAAATCCATCATGATGATTAGAAAATAAAACTTTATCTTTCTCACATATTTCGATTATTTCTGACATTTTTTCTTCAATTAAAGGAATAGATCTTTCCCCTTCAGCACAAGTTAATGCCTGTAATAATGATTCTTCATCATTTACTGAAAGAAGTGATAAAATCATATTCTTATTATCTTGACTTAAATATTTATATGCTCTTTTTAAACCGGTATACCTATATTTAGTACTATTTTTTACATTTGTAATATCATTATCAGTTTTTATATATACATTAATTCCCAATGATTCCAATAGTAACTTAGTCTTCTCAAAAGCAATATTTCCTATAGAATATAACCCAATTCTATGCCTTGTTAAATATCTATGAAAATTATTATCTTTGATTGAAAGTAAATTGTAAAAATATTTTTCTGAATAACCCTCTAGTAAAACAACAGTATCATAATAAATCATTTCAGAAATTTCTGTATTAATTAAATATCCAAACTCTTTAAAATCATCATTATCAACATTAAATGAATTAATATGATTAACTAATATACCATCTTCATCATATATTTTAGAGACTTTAAAAATATGATTTATTTTTTCGAAATCCACGATAAATGGAGAATGAGTTGTTATAATCATTTGATGTGGAGAAAGTGATAATAGAGCTGATAAATAATACTTTTGTAGTAACACATAAAGATGATTTTCTGGTTCCTCTACAATAAATATTTTACATTTATTATTATCTATCGTTTTAGCTTTTAATATCATTGATAAAACTTTAGATTTTCCATCTCCGATATAATCGATTTGATTACCACTATTATTAAAATTTAGTATATCTAAAGAATTAAAAATACTTTCCACCTTTATATTAGGTGATAATTCAAACCTCATCCCATCAAAGATTAACCCAAAATCACCAAGATCATTTAAATCCGAAATTACATCTTGAAATAAAGTTTCTTCTTTTACTGCTCTTTGTAAATCAGAGATAGTGTTTTGTATGCTAACACCTAAAGCTTGTTGATTTTCTACTTTTTTAATTTCTTTATAACTAAAATAATTTTTCTTTTCACTTACTAAATCATATGTTGGATTTATATATACGACAGATAAGACTTTATCTAACTTATTTTGATTACTTGTTGGAATTACAGCATTATCTCCATCTTTTTTACCAAATCTTAATTCATCTTCATATTGCATAGTATCAGTATTATATTTACAATTCATCCACACATCCATAAAATACTTGCCTTCTTCTTGATATATCCAGTCTTGCAATAACCCTAATTGTTCTCTATTTAAACCTTCTAAATCTAATTTAAAATCAAATTCAATATCTAAATTATTCCCAAATGTTGAATCACTACTAATTAAAGGCTTTCTTCTTCTGTCTAACGTAAAAACTTTTAAAATTGCACTACATATATTACTTTTTCCTGAATCGTTTTGTCCAATAAATAAAGTTTTATCATCCAAACCATTACATTCAATATCTAAACCTCTAAAATTATGAATTTTAATATTTATAATTTTCATATTACTTTACACCTCTACTTCAAAAAAAATAAGCAGTATCCATCTTAAAAAGAATGATACTGCTATTCTTAACTACATTATACAGCAAAATTTACCATTGTTTAACATTTGAAGTGAAATATATTAAAATTTCTTTATTTTATACCTTTATTCAATTCAAAAACTTAATTTTAGTATAATTTTATCAATAAACTTATTTCGTTTAAATATAAGCGTCTAAATGCCCAATTAAATTATGTAATGGTAACTGAACTCCGCTCCTCCTGCATTTATGTGATTAGAAACTACTATTACATCATTACTATTACCAAATGCATCTAATACTCTATCAACTCTTTCAGTAGGACTAATTGTTTCATCAGTACTTCTAATTATCTTAACAGGTATGCCTAATTCTCTAAACCTATCATACATATAATTAGATATTTTTAAATTTAAATCTTTTTCTATTATACCATTACCACTTGCTCCAGGATCATCTCCCCCATGGCCAGCGTCTATTACTATTTTATAATCCATAAGTTATCCTCCTCAAAATATTTTATGATATTTATAAACTTTTGACATAAAATATAAATTACATATAAAAAAGGAATGCAAATAACATTCCTATACATTTAAATAGCAACTGTCAACTTAACCTCGACTGTTTTTACTTTACCATTACGTTCATACTCAATTTTAATTGTATCACCTATACTATATTTATATAGTATGTATTTGAAATGGGTATTATCTTCAATTTCAATACCGTCAATTTTCAAAATAACATCATCTTTTTGAAATCCGGCAACTGAAGCAGGTGTATTATCTTCAACATCGATTACGACTACACCTTTTGAATAATCTTTATCTAGATATACTTTATATGTAAACAAGGCATACTGATTATTAGCATCAATCATACTTATACCTAGTAAAGGTCTTTCAATCTTTTCGCCGTTTTCTAATCGATCTAAGACTGTTGTTGCCATTTCAATAGGAATAGCAAATCCCATGCCTTCAATTTCATCCTCAACTAGTTTAAGTGTATTTATTCCAATGACTTCTCCATTAATATTTGCTAAAGGTCCTCCACTATTACCTGGATTTATCGCAGTGTTAGTTTGCAATACTTCCATCATAAATTGACCACCATCATCCAAGGTAACATTAACGGTTCTATTGAACCCTGAAATAATTCCTTTGGTAACCGTACCAGAATACTTAACATCAACTGGTGTGCCAATGGCAAATACAGTGTCCCCTATCTCAAGTTCAGTACTACTACCTAAAACCGCGACTTTTAAAACAAAATCTTTGTCAACCCTTAAAACTGCTAAATCAGCATATTCATCACTACCAAGCAATGTAGCTTCTACGGTGATGTTTTGAGTATTAGTTACTTCTATCTTTCTAGCGCCACTGATAACATGGTGATTAGTTAAAATATAGCCATAATCATCATCTGTTTTATAAACAAATCCTGTTCCTGTAGCAGACAATTCATGGGCGTAATTTAAAACTGTTACTACAGCATCATAAAGTTTATCGACTGCAGGTGCAATAGTATCACTTTCTGTTATTGTAACTTCCTCAACAACCTTAGTAATGTTTTCTTCTTCTGGAATATAATAAACGACTACTAGCGTTCCGCATATGCCGATAAAAAGAGAAATTATTATCGAACATATATAAATAATTTTATTTTTCAAAAAAATCATCCTTTCATTTTATATTATCTATTTCACGCCAATTATCAGGAAAACTAATTTTATTTAAAATTGTCTTTGTCTGAACACTATTAATTTTGCCATCTAATATATCCATTTCGTAACTTATTTCCCTAATCAAATCGTGAAATTCATCCTCACTTAACATTTGCCTTAAAATTATTATTATAGCAAACAAATCGTTCTTACCATAAATATACTCATCATCTACCATTGGTATATCCAAAATTTGATGATATTTATTATTAGGTATACTACGTTGTGTAGTATGATCATACAAAATATCTTCATGTGCACATAAATTTCTATAGTTTGCTAATAGTGATAGATAAATTTCAAGTTCCCTTGGTTCTAAATTATAAAAACTAGATATTTCATTTTTGTCTTCATATTTTAGTATAGAATATAATTCTGAAATAATACCAAAAGATAAAACTTTAACTGAAACCCACATAGGAATATAACCGTAATTGCTAATATAGTGTCTAGTGGCTCTATGCTGTTTGCTATTTAATCTTATTTGCCGTTTCATTTTGTTAATAATATCATTTACTTGACCTATTTTAATACCATCTTGATCAAAGTTTTTATAATCTAAATAATTTTTCTCCTTATATCCATATTTTTTCGATAATTGATAACTTATTATTGATTTAATATTATTTTCAATTATCATTATATTCTTGAAAAACATATTACGTAACCTGCGATCAAAAACAAATATCGAGTATAATTCATCAAAAGTTGCACCTTTTACAAATTTGCCATTTGTGTCAGTTAAAAGATGCCTATAACCATTAACAAAGAAATAATTTTCTCTAAAAAGAATCTCTTTAGTTTTTTCATAATCGTTAATTATTAACCCTTTTGATTTTAATATTTCTACTTGCTCATTCAAAGTTTTAAATGTTTTTTCCATATCAACCACCAATTTAATTATATCATAAATCATTCAAATAAAAGTGAAAAATAAATGATAATCAATGCATATTAAAATCTATTGGTCAATTCCAATAGATTTTAATTCTTTCTTTAACTCTGTCTCATCAACAAGCCCTACATATTTACATACTAAAGTTGCTAAACTAGGATCTGAAACTTTTTGAACACTTTCTTGTCCGTCCACATCAACTTGTTCAAACACAACAACTTTTTCCGTTATATTTTCTTCATCATCAGTAATTTGTATTGCGATATAATACGTTTTCTCTTTATATATAGCCTGTTTTAAAACTAAATATTTTTCCTTATTAGCCAATTCCATAATCTGATTTATTCTATTTATCATATTATTTTGTCTTGCCTCCTAACTCTTCTAGAGCTAAATCATTTAACTCTTTTAATGCATCTCTTAATGCATCGCTGTTCTCACCATAGTGTTCTTCTACATAATCATTAACTGCATCATTTACTGTATATTCTTTATTATCAGTAGTTTTATCTTCATATGTATTAGTAATAGTTCCATCATCACTTAATGAACTAGATACTAAGTTAGGATCTTCTATATAATCAGTTTTACCAACATTATTTTTATTTAAATTGTCGATCAATTCTTGAGCAATTTGTTGCTGAACAGAGTCCGTTTCGCCTTCAATAGGTTTAACGTTATCAGTTATAGCTACATTAGCATCATCAGTTTGCACAATACCCACTTCACCAGGAGCAACTTCCTGTGTAACTATTTTTTCTGGCTCTGGTTCTGGTTCTGGCTCTGGTTCTGGTTCTGGCTCTGGTTCTGGTTCTGGCTCTGGTTCTGGTTCTGGCTCTGGTTCTGGTTCTGGTTCTGGCTCTGGTTCTGGTTCTGGCTCTGGTTCTGGTTCTGGCTCTGGTTCTGGCTCTGGTTCTGGCTCTGGTTCTTGATCCTGATCTTGGTCTTGGCCTGGTTCTTGATCTTGATCCTGATCTTGGTCTGGTTCTTGATCTTGATCCTGATCTTGGTCTGGTTCTTGATCCTGATCCTGATCTTGATCTGGTTCTTGATCCTGATCTTGATCTTGGTCTGGTTCTGGATCTTGATCCTGATCTTGATCTTGGTCTGGTTCTTGATCCTGATCTTGATCTTGGTCATGATCTTGGTCTTGACCTGGTTCAGAAATATCAGTACCAGGATTTAAATCGTCAATATCAACACTAATGTCTGGCAAATCCGATTCTTCCATAGTAGAACTGATAGAAGAAGTATCAACAGGATTATATTGACCTTCTTTGTTGCATGCCTTAGCAATCAATGCTATAAGAACAGCTAAAATAGCAACTGCTATCTTTTTCCAATGTTTCTTTGCCAAATTTAACAATTTACTTGATGCTTTCTTCCAACCAACAATAGGTATTGGTTTCCCATCATCTATCGAAATAGGTAAATTGTCAGTAGCAGGAACTAAAGATCTATTAGTTTGTCCTTCCTTCAATTCGTCGGATTTCTCAGTATTATTATCTATTTGATCATTTAAAGGTAATTGATCCATTTTTTGATTTTTTAAATCCTCATCTATTGAAATTGGAGAAACTATAGTTGATTGCTTTTCTTTAGGACTCAAAGAAGAATTATTATTTTCTTTTTCTTTACCCAATTTAATGATTAAATCATCTAGATTTACTTCATAATCATAATCAATCGCTCTTTCACGAGCCTTTAGCATATCCAATTGTGCGTTTAGTGAATATAATTTTTGCTGATCTTCTGCCATAGCAAATCTATTAACACTCGCTTTTTCATTTATTTCTTTTTTTCTAGCCTCAAGATCTTTGATTGCATTATTTTTTAATGATTCTATGTTTTTCTTGTCTTTCTTAAGTAAAGTACCAGTTAAATCAATGGATAATGATGTTTTTCTTAACTTATCAATTTGTTTATCGATTCCATCAATTTCTTTTTCTATTTTTTTCTTTTCTTTCTCAATATCACTTTTGCGTTGTTCATAAACATCATTAGGCAGTACTACAATCTGCAATTTTAAATCAGATAGTTTTTGTTCTAAGTCTTTTTTCTTGCTTTCTTCACGATTTATATCTAGTTCAATACTCTTTTTAGTATTATCATATCTTATTAATGTGACATCATAATTTTTGATATCAGAATCATATTTTGCAATCATATTATTTAGGTCTAAAATTTCTTGTTGCATTACTTCAATAGCAAAAATTGATGGATGATAATTTTGTTCATCGCTTAACTTTTGTTCTAACGCCGTTTTTTCCATTAAAACGTCAGCTTGTAATCTATGATTTTCAGCAATTTCATCATCAATATTTGAATAATTTTTAGATATTGAAACGGGTAAATCATAACGTATTTGCTTCAACTTGTTTAAAACACCATCATTAGTGATTTTATCTTCTTCAATATTGGTTATTAATTCATCTAACTCTAATGGCAAATCAAAACTAAGATATTTTTCTCTGTTGTTGAAAGAATCTACAATACTTTGTAATTTTAATAATTTTCTTTGATCTTCATCTTTCTTAACATGATCAATATTATCTTTAGCATCAATTTGATCTCTTTCTTTCACATTATCTAGCAATTTTTGGTACCTATTTTCGTTGCTTATTAATCTAGTAGCATTCTTATCAAGATCTCTATTATGTTGAGAAAGCTCGTCCAATTCTTGATTTAAAGAATCTAATTCTTTCATTAACCAATCAATATCTTTTCGCACTTTATCCATTTTTTGTTTAATTCGATTATCATCTTCAGGATTTGGGTTAGTACCTAAATTTCTAAATTCTTTGCCATATTCCTCTAATTCCTTTTGTGCTTCACTCAACAAAGAATTTCCTGCCTCGATTTCACCACGGATTAAACCGATTCGATAATTATTGTAAGAAATATCAGCTTCATTTTGTGCTTTTTCTTCCATAATCTTATCTAATTTAGTTTGCAAATCATATATTTTTGATTGATTTTTAATATATGTAAATGAAATATAATTTTCATCATCAGACAATTTTTGTTCCAAATTTCTTATATCATTCATCAATATTTCACGGTGTGAAGAGATATTATCTAATTCTTTTTCACGTGATTGTTTCTCTGATTGTAAATTGTCTTCATATTTCAAATTTTCCCGAAATTCTCTTAGTTTTGTTAACAATTCATCTTTTGTCATACAGGCCTCCTTATTCTTCTAAATCTCTATACTGCATTTGATAAGTATATCTAATACCATCTGTTCTATTTATATCAGCTAAACTATAAACTTCATAATCTGATAATCTGAATGCTTCTAACATTTCATCTAAAAACACATAACCATCTGTAATTGGTACCCATTCCTCATAATTTGTATCAGCGGTAGTATTTTGTTCTAATTTATAATATTTGTATACTGTTGCTTGTGTTGAATTATCTTTTTTTGCACCATTAGTTGGCATTGTTACATAATATGTTTTTTCACCACTAGCTGTAGCAGATCCGCTTGGATAATAGCTCTTTACATTGTCTTTGCGGTACCATTTCCACATCGTATCAGTATATTTGTATCCATCATCAGACTGACACTTTATGCCACCAGTAAAAGATGTTGTACATTCTTGGGTAGTCCATTCTGACCATTCACCACATGGCGGAAAATCACGATTTATAATTTGTTCGGCAGTAACATCAATAAGATCTGTCCCGTTACAAGAAAAGGCTAACACTGGTGATTCAACACTTTCATCGCATGGTTCACTAGATACAATCACACCATTACCGCTTGGGCAAATATATCCAATTGGGTAGGCCACTTTTTGTGTACGATATAAAGTTGTTTCTTCTATAATACGATAACTAGCACTACTAGGTTTATCAAGTGAATAATTAGACTTTGTTATACTGGTGCCTTTATTAGGATAACCGCTTGGCTGAGTCGAAGAATATTTTCCGTTGTTCCAGTAATTATTAACAGTCTTTTCCGTATACCATTTGTAGCCAATTTGCTCATCTTCTTTACCAGTATAATTAGTAGCAGGAATAGTAGCATAATATTCCTTTACTTCATTAATATCGGTTACATCATTAGGATAATAATATTTAGTTCCTAAGTTTCTTTCTTCTCCTAAAAAAGTAAATCTTATATCAGAATTCTCATTGATATTAGTTTCTATTCCATCTTTCCATACTCCATAATTTGTACTTTCTTCACCGCATTCTAAAATAGCCGAATAATGATAACTACCGCTTTCCATGTGACAAACATTAACGTAAGTTGTTTCTTTATCACAAATATCATAGTCACTTGATTTAATTAATTCTTCATTTTCTAATTGTTCTAATGTAATTACAAAACATTCAGCTACTGTACTAGGTAAACGTTCAGGATATCTTTCATAGTATTCTTTTGCTGCATCAATTAAATCTTCTCTTAAAGACGTTTTTTGACATGCTTTTAACAATAATAAAACAATAATAACTGCTAAAATTAAAATTAAAAACGAAATTAAAATACGAAGCCAAGGAACTCTATTTTTTGCTTCATTATATTCTGTATATTGAGATTTTTCATTCATACTCTCCACCTCTACAATAATAATATCATTTTTGAAATTATTTTACAAGATAAATTTTGTTTTTTATTGTGAAAAATAATTTGTTATTCCTTTAGTAATTACTTGTGACACTTTTCGTTGATATTCTGACTGTTTCAATAAATATCTTTCATTAGGGTTTGAAATAAACCCAACTTCAATTAGCACACCAGGTATATTCACTCTACTATATAAATATTGCCCTTGAATGTTTTTATATTCTCTTTTTGTATTTAAATCTTTGCACAACTGTTCCTGCAAAATCTTAGCTAATTTTTCGTTTTTATCGTTTATTTTATCATAAAATACTTGTGCGCCTTGCCAAGTTGATGAAATATCAGCATTTAAATGAATTGACAAATAAAGATCTGCACCAGATTTATTAATAATATTTGCTCTTCTTGATAAATCACTTCTTTTACGTAGGATTGCATTATTAACTGATAAATCATAATCACCATATCGAGTCAAATAAACAATCGCACCATTTTTTTCTAGTTCTTCTTGTAATTTTAAACTGATTTCTAAATTTATTTGTGACTCGTAGATATTTCCCCATACTGCTCCTGGATCTGGACCACCATGACCAGGATCTAAATAAATTACTTTGCCAAAGAGTGGTAAAGTGTTAGCATGTACAAGACCAAATGTGTATAAACAAAGCAAAAAAGCAAAAAGAAACAATAGCTTGTTTTTCATGTTCTCACCGATATAATAATATGTTTTAATTAGCAATCGTATGATGCACAGTTGGACTAGTTATATCTAAAGGAGCAAAAACATAACCATTTGCTAGTCCATATTCGATAATTTGACTTACTGCCTCAACGCTATACTTTTTGGTATCATGTTGCAAAACAACATTGTTTCCTTTCTTTAAACTTTTTATAACATTATTGACAATTTTATCAGTATTAGTAGTTCCCGTATCACCTGAGGCAACATTCCAATCAAAATATTTATACCCTCGTAATTCAACCTCCCTAGCTAAAGTTGTCATAATACCTGGATTAAATTTACTCACGGTATTAGAACTACCACCAGGAAATCGGATTAATTTTGATTCAACACCAGTAATACGTTTAACACGGTCACTAACCTTATTTAAATCATCAAAATAGGCATCCACACTTTTATATACCGTATTGTATTGATGAGTATAGGTATGTAACCCTATGCTGTGCCCTTCTTCATAGGCTCTTTTTATAAATTGATCATTCCCTTGTCCTGTAACGAAAAAGGTTGCTTTAACATTATATTTTTTCAAAACATCCAATAATTGCCCAGTATAATTACTTGGACCATCGTCAAAAGTTAAATAAATTACCTTATCTCCAATCGGAACATCGGGATTTTTTTCATAAACATAAACTGTCCGTATTACTTTAGTTGTATTTCCCAAATCGTCACTGACTGTATAAGTTACCTGATACTTACCATTTTGTTCGTAATCAATATTGTTAGTTACTTTTACCCTATCAGTTATATCGCCAAGACAGTTATCAGTAGCTATATAACCAGGCTCAACGTACTTTTCACCTTTTAATAAAGCGACTGTATTGTTACCTTTTAAAGTTATAATTGGCTTTTCATCGTCGTCATAAACGATTGGGATTTCTAAACTAGAACGGTTACCAGAACTATCAGCAACCTCAATAATAAACTGTTTATCTTGTATTCTTTTTACAACCTTATCAGTTATGTCTTGGTCATAATTATCAAAAGCGGTATATTCTAAATTTATATCTTCATTACCAGGACAAGTTAAAATTTGCTTGTCTTTGGCTGATATAACTGGGGCTATAAGGTCAATAACCGAAACCTTTCTTTCAATCTTTTTATGATACCATCCAAACGATATTGAATATGTAAGGTAATAATCACCCAGTTTATTGGTATCAACTTCACCGTTTATTTTAACTTCTGGTCTAAAAAGACAAAAACCAAAAATATCACTATAACATCCTTTTGCTCCTTGTTCATTATATTCTTGGAAAACAGGCAATTCAATTTCTTGATTACCGTTTAATGATAAAGTTAGATGCATAGTTAATCCATAAAAAAGAATAATAGCAATAAAAATTAAAATACCAATCCAAACTTTTTTCATAATATACTACCTCATTGTTCACAAATGATTATACCACTTTAGGTAAGTTAATTACACGATTTCAAAAAAACAATGTCAATATTTTGTAATATTAAAAGGCCTATTCGGCCTTAAAATATTGTATAAATAACAAATTTTATTGCTTGGTAAATGAGAAATTATTATCTACAAAACTACTTATTAATATTTTTAATAAAAATCTAACAATTTCATCATCATATCCATATAGTTCGTGCTTCCCATTGTCTATGGTAGTCAACTCCAAATTATTTTTCAAGCAAAAATCTTTAATATTATCATAAAGTACTGTTTTATCCTTTGTTCCTTGAATAATTGAGACATTTTTAAACGCAAACTTTTTAATATTTTCTTCACCTTTTTTAAATTCAAGATAAGCCTTTTTATATATTTTTATATTATTATATAGAGGAAGAAAAGTATTATCAATAAAATAGTTAGAAGAAACATCAGCTTTAATTTCCAAAATTTAACAAAAATTAATAGCAGGACACATTAGCATAGTTTTTTCTATGTTATTATTTTGAATAATTTTATTCAAAATTACAAATCCACCAAAACTACAGCCGAATAAATATATTGGTACATTATACTTATCTTTAACGTATTGAATTAC
>CALVKK010000024.1 GCA_944332645.1 uncultured Bacilli bacterium | reverse complement strand
GATTTAAAACAAAAGCTTTGCTTATTTTTTTATTTTTAATCAATAGTATCATTAAACAACTTAACAAAACACACCAAATAGGATCAGCAAAAAACGTTATAAATTGCATAACCTTAGTCATATTATCAGATATAATTGGTTTGATCAAAGAATAAATAAAATCATCGATTTTACTAAAATGATTTTGATTAAATAACAAAAAGATAAATATCGCCAACAAAATCAAACTAACAAACACTTGCCAATTATTTTTAAGTTTAGTCACTTTGCTCACCACGATTCTATCAACAGTTTACCATATTTAAACTTCTATTGCAATTAATTAAATTGATAAATGTCACCTTTAAGAAAAATAATTAAAACCTAGATAATATCTTTCATCATCAATAATATTATAGCAAAAAAAAACTATAATAATTATTACAGTTTTGTTATATTTTAATAGTTATATCCAACAAAGTAGCCAAAGAAATAGCTTGTTCTTGATTCACAGTTATTTTTTTGATACTTTTTAAATCTGTTGTAATATTTTCAATATTAGAATTACTAAAATCAACGTCAGTAAAGTCATTGTTATAGAATTGACTATTACTAAAATTAACTGTAGCGATTTCTAATTTGCTAGAAACGGTATCAAAAAAACTAGAATCAGAACAATTACAATTCTCAAATTTACTGTCTTTTAATTTAACATTTATAAAGCTACTAAATCTTAATATACAATCTTCAAATAAAACATCGGCTAGAGTAATCTTATTAAAATTAATACCAAGCATCTTACAACCAATAAATTGACATCTTTTAAAAATAGTATCTGAAATTTCTAAATTTGATAAATCGCAATCGACAATTTTGCAATCGATAAATTCTAATTTTTTTATTTGACATTTTGTAAAATCTAACTTCACAATTTCACAACTGTCAAATAAACTATTTTGATTTAAAGAAAACTTTTCTTTAGAAGTTATTTTAAAATTACAAAATTTTTCCTCTTTAAGATAATCATCGATATATATTTCATTATCAACTTTCAATATTGGATTTTTCATAAGTTGGCAATCTCTTCAATCATTTGATTATACTGTTCAGATAAGCTAGGATCATCGAAATACAACATATCATCGACAATTTCCCATTGTGTATCATTATCGATAAGAAAGTCGATTATTTCTTCCAAAGATTCAATTAGTTCAACAAATAAATCAACACCATTTTCTAAATCTTGCTTAGCATTTTGAATATTATCTTCATCAAAAAACTCTAAATTAGTATATAAAGTTACATAAGAATCTTCCAAATTCGTATCGACAATGTAAGCCATCATCGTATCGATATTAAGGTCAGCTAACATAGTAGCTTCTAAATTTAAAATATCTTGTTTCGCCTTCTTTAAATAATCTTTAGTTTCAGTAAAATCAGGACCATCTGTTTTATAATTAGCAATCGTTAAAATGTCAGCAATATCGTCATCTGTAATGATTTCATTTAACTCAACGTATTTTTCAAAAACATTACGTAAGTAATCCTTAGCTGCCATTTCGACAATCGCATAACCATCTTTACTGACAATATTATCAAAATGATCATAGATTGCATTATAATCATAGTGTTCACTCTGATAAATCAATTCATATACTTCCTTAATTTCTCTTTTTACTTTTCCACTAGTCATAAAATTGCGAATAACTAAAAAAACGACGATTCCAATTAAAGTAACAATCACAATATTTAAAAAGATTTTCATACTCTTGCTCATAGTAACCCTCCAATCACTAAATATATTTTATCATAAAAATACAGTTTTTTTAAGACTGTATTTTTTAATTATTTACCTTAATTCCTAACTCTTTTAATTGATTTTCATCAACAGTATTTGGACATTGGCTCATTAAATCTGTTGCACTAGCTGTTTTAGGAAATGCGATAACATCTTTTATATTTTCTGTATTAGTAAGTAACATTGTTAATCTATCTAAACCTAACGCTAAACCACCATGAGGAGGCGTTCCATATTTTAAAGCTTCAACAAAGAAGCCAAATTTTTCTTTAATTTGTTCATCAGTCAATTCTAACGCTTCAAACATTTTCTTTTGAACTTCTTGGTCATGAATTCTAATACTTCCCCCACCTGCTTCATAACCATTTATTACAATATCATAAGCTTTAGAATAACAATTAGCTTTATCAGTTAATAATTTATCAATATCACTATCTTTTGGAGCAGTAAATGGATGATGACAAGCTACATATCTATTTTCTTCTTCACTATATTCAAAAGATGGAAAATCAACAACCCATAATAATTCGTAGTTATCACTTATTAAATTTAATTGTTTACCCAAATGTAATCTTAAAGCACCTAATGATTGTTTTACTATTTGCTTTTTATCAGATATTATTAAAACTAAGTCATTATTTTCTAAATTTAATTTAGATTTTAAATTACTTAATTCTTCATTATTTATAACCTTAGCAATACTTCCTGTAACCTCATTATCTATTTTTAAATAAGCTAATCCTTTAGCTTTATAAGTTTTAACAAATTCAGTTAACTTATCTAAATCTTTTCTTGAAAACTTATCAGCACTATTTTTAACAACTAAACAATTAATAATACCATTATTATTTAATACATCTTTGAAAATAGTAAATTCCGTATCCTTGAAAATATCCGTTATATCATTAATCCTCATATCAAACCTTAAATCAGGCTTATCAGAGCCATAATAATTTATAGCATCATCATACTTCATTTTTTTTAAAGGCAATTTAATATCAATATTTTTTACTTGTTTAAAAATATAAGCAATTAAACCTTCCGTTAAATTCATAACATCATCTTCAGTTACAAAACTCATTTCCATATCAACCTGCGTAAATTCTGGTTGTCTATCTGCTCTTAAATCTTCATCTCTAAAACATTTAGCAATTTGAAAATATCTTTCCATCCCACCAACCATCAATAGTTGTTTAAAAATTTGTGGTGATTGAGGTAAAGCATAAAATCTACCATTAAATATACGAGATGGCACTAAATAATCTCGTGCTCCTTCCGGCGTACTTTTACATAAAATAGGTGTTTCAATTTCTAAAAAATTTAATTTATTTAAATATTCTCTTATCGCAAAAGTAATTTTATGTCTTATCTCCAATTTTTCTTTTATTTCAGTTCTTCTTAAATCTAAATATCTATATTTTAATCTTGTATCTTCTAATGCAGTCGTATCATTTATATTAAAAGGTAAATCGATACTAGTATTTAGTACTTCTAATTCATTTATAATAACTTCAATATCGCCAGTTAATAAATTTTTATTTTTGCTTTCTCTTTCGGTTATAGTACCTTCTACTTTAATAACGTATTCACTTTTTATAGATTCAGCTAAATCATAATATTTATTATCAGGCTTTAAAACTAATTGAATAATACCACTTCTATCTCTTAAATCAATAAAAATTAAACCACCCAAATTTCTTTTTTTCGCAACCCAACCATATAATGTTACAACTTCACCGACATTTTTAAGATTAAAATCTGTACTATTATTTATTTTCATAAATCCTCCTCATAATTAAAAAAATCCTATAAATATAAGGACGAAATATCGCGGTGCCACCTTATTTCATAGGATTCTATGCTCTTAAATCTTTAACGGGATTAACCGATTATTTTATCGTTTGATGTCTTTCTATATGTTTATTAACTGATTTACACCAACCATCAGCTCTCTTTATAAAAAATATATATACTCTTTCAAACAAATACTATATATATTGTATCATATTTATAAATCTTGTCAATATTAAAACTAATGGAAAACCATTAGTATTGTAGTGATACAATTAATGTGAAACAATTTGTATATAAAAATAGAGATTCAAGTAGTATAATTGAGTTGAAAACAAAAAATTACACGAAAGGACTTGAATCACTATGAATATTATACACGAAAACAAAAGAAAAAGCGATTTTTCGATTTCTCTACTAAACCACTTTTATTCTTGTTGACAATTACCAAATATTTTTAGGTTTTATACCTAGGGAATAAGAATTGTTTCCTAATTCTTGTTTTATACAACCTTAATCATATAAATTAAGTTTAGAAGGAATCTGCACGCAAGCCGTTCGTATTCGTAACCGAATTGTTGTTGGCGTTACCATTGTTGTTCACGTTCCAAGCGTTAGAACTACGTATATTCTTACACCCAAACCTTAAGCCTCACCTTGCCCTTTTCATTGGCAAGGTGTGTCTTGCTTCGTTTGTACTTATTTTTTTCATATCTTCTTTTTAAATCTGGTATGGATTCGACCAAGTACCATTACCTCCGGTAATGGTGACATCAGAGTTGACAACTATAACTGCACGCAAGCCGCGCGCATTCGCACCCGTAACCGAACCGCTGCTGGCGTCACCATAGTAGTACACGAGCCAAGCGCGAGAACTACTTGTATATGGCGTCATTGTCCAATATGTGTTTGCATTTCTATAACTACTTGCAGTCGTATATCCTTTAGTCAATATACTACTACTTTGTCCTGATAACATTTCTCCTACTCTTATTAATCCGACTGTCGCTTGAATACTTCTTGTTGGATTTTCTTCGTTCAATGATACTGAGTAACTTTGGCCAGAAGCAAAATTGTTTTGATACCATGTATAATCACTTACTAATTTTGCTTTTTCACTTTCACTATTATTTGTTAGCCAATTTAATACATCGCTATTTAATTTTTGTCCTATTCCTGTGTCTTTTGAAAATGTATTATTTGAACCATATGACATAGTATATACTGTTCCTTCAGTTTCTTCATAATAGCTATCTAGTATTAATTTTGTATTGCCATTACTATCTTTATCTACTACACGATATTTTCTTCCAACAAATAACACATATTCGCCACTTGTTGCTTTTTCATTTAATTTTCCTGTTACTTCTACACTTTTATCTTCGTTTAGAATATATGGTCCTGTTTGACTACTCCAAGTCGCTCCTAGAGTACCATTACCTCCGGTAATGGTGACATCAGAGTTGACATTTATAACTGCACGCAAGCCGTACGTAAACGTAACCCAATTGCTGTCGGCGTAACCATTGTCGTTCACGTTCCAAACGTGAGAACTACTATATGGTGTCATTGTCCACTGATATTGTCCTATATTTAAATATGAATTAAAACTACCTGCAAGATTATATTCATCTAATGTCATTAATCCTACATTAGATGGTTGCGTTGATAAATTATTTTCACAAGTTGTTCTTGCACTTGAACTAGAAGTTGTAGTTTCACTACACCATACTTGTTCTGTTATTATATTATTTCCTTTTAATCTTGGATAAAAATAATTATTTAACCAATCTTTGGCATGACTTCCATCCCAATCTTGTGCTGTGTTACTTGCTCCCCATGGTATTGCTGTTACATTTTCATCGGTTATCATTCTTATTGTACCATCAGCATTTATACCCATGATTCGCCATAAGAATCCTGAATACCATATATAGTTATTATTTGGGTTACCTTTTATATAACATCCACCCATATAACTATAATTGTTATCGGTTGGTGTTACACATCCATTACCATTGGTTGCTAAATAAGGAAAATTTGATAGTACTACATCTTTTATCGGACCTGTTGTCAATACTGCACATTCTTCATCATCCATAGCAAACTTTCCATTTTTGCATAATGTAAATGTATGATTATTGCTTTCAATAACCAAATTTGTTAGCTTACCATTTGAATAAGTATTAGATATTACTTTAGCATTTCCTAAATTGACCATTTTACTTATTTCTTCTGTGGTAAAACTGCTTTTTTCTGTACAATCGATATCCTCACTATCTAATGTCCCTATTTGTTTTTTCATTTCGATTGTGGCACAATAATTATTTATACCACCATATATCATTTGTGTTTCTGATCTCCCTGCTGATATACGTGCATCATTTATTACATTTGATATAATAGGTGTTGCTATTAATGCTATTATTGCTAATATGATAATAACTGCTAATAATTCTATAAGTGTAAAACCTAATTTATCTTTCATATACTTCTCCCTTCCATAGGTCTTTTACCTTAAATTAAGTATACATTATTTTTTTATTAATCGCAATACTAAATTACTCTACGCGCGGAAATTTATAAAAAAGAAGAAAATCTCATATATTTTCTTCTCTTATAGCATCTAAAATGTTTTCTTTTTTAATCCTTATTGTAGCATACCACATACTTATTAAAACTATAATAAACACACCGAATGTAGCAATTAATATGCTTCCATAAGGTATTAACATACTATCAAAGGTTACTATACCATTAAATGATAAATGGAATAAATAAATAATTATAAATGATACTGGCAAACCATATAATAATGATTTTAATCCAAAGAATAAGCATTCAAATAACATCATTTTATTAAAACCAGAAGGCGTTAGTCCTATACTTCTTAATACTGCAAATTCTTTTTTTCTTAAAGCAATACTTGTATTAATAGTATTAATAACGCTAGTAACACCTATTAAAGTTACTAAACTAATAAAACCATATAATAATAGTTTAATGACAAATACGATGTTAGATAATAGTTGTAATTCTTTTTTAATATTCATTGTATATACATTAACATCATCAGTTAAAATATTATCTTTACTTTCACTATCTAATAATTTATCAAATTCATCATAATTATCAGCTAACATATACATTGATAAAGAATAATCATCACTATATTTCATCTTATTATAAGTATTAGAATCAACTACAATATACATCATTCCTAAAGAAGTATTTTCTATTCCAAAAGGTAATATATCAGTCATATAAATATTTTCTAAGCGATAATTATTTTTATCATCATAAGTTTTTATTTCTAATGAATTAATTTTATTATAGGGATTTAAAGTTATTTGTTTTCGAGAATTAGTTTTATAATCAATATATTTATATTTATTAATTAAAATTGGGCTATTAGTTGTAAGACCTATTTCTTTTTTATATTTTTCATAAGTTTGATCATCTAAACTTATTATATTAATACCGATTGTATCATTTGCGATATTTTCATTATTTAAAACTTTTTCATTAAATTCATTGGTATAATACTCAGAATTAAATGATGTAACAAAATAAAGTTCTTTTATTATACTATATTTTTTAATGCCATCTACTTTTAAAACTTGATTAACTATATTATTAATACTTTCTTGATTAGAACTTGAAATACTTAGGGAATATTCATAAAGAGGCAATTCAGTAAAATCATAAGCACTTGTTACTCCATATTTTAACAAACTACTAAATGAAACAAATAATACAATACTTATAAATAGCGAAATAATGGTAATTCGATATTTTTTCTTATTTCTTTTAATGTTTTTATAAGCTATTTCACCCTCAACACCAAACAACTTAATTACTCTAGGTGTTTTTAATTTTTTAGATTTAATTTTAATATCATCATTTAATCTAATTGCTTCAATCGGACTTACTTTACTAGCACTTCTGGCTGGTAAAAAAGCCGAAACTAATATTGTTATTACCATAAATATAATTGGAATAATAACAAATAAAGGATAAGTTACTAAAGCAAGTGGGAAATCAAACATATTAGGTAATAATTTATTAACTATCATTAAAACGACACCAATACCTAAATAAGCCGATAATATGCCTAAAGGTATACCGATAATTCCTACTATAAATGCTTCAAAAAATACCGTATGTTTTAATTGCTTTTTAGTAGCACCAATACTTGAAAATAAACCAAATTGTTTTTTTCTTTCCATTACTGATATGGCAAATGAATTATATATAACGATAATGCAAGCTATAGATACTAAAGTTAATATAATAATTATAATTAAAGACATTGAGTCAACCATATTACTATAATTAGAAACTCCAGAAAACGCTAGTAAATTATCATTATAAGTTATTCCATAATATAAGTTTGCATAAGTTTCTTCTTTGCCTAAATTTTTAGCTATAATCTCTGTGTTTTTATATGTATCTTTAACATTTTTATAGTTTACATATACGGTTAGCATTTCACTAGCAGGAGAAAAAGTAAAAGCATTATATCCAGGATTTGAGTAATCTTCTAGAATATCACGCTTTATAATACCTACTATCGTATATTCTTTTTCTACTATATTAATTAATGCTTCTTCTTTAATATATTCATCTTTTTCTTCATCATAAGAATTAACAAATGGTGTTTCATATAATAAATTACCATTATCATCTACTCTTTTACCAATACTTAAAATAATTTTATCACCAACATTTAATTTTATTTGGCCATTAGTTTCTAAGTGTTCTGGGATAATGATTTCATTTTCATTATTTGGTAATCTTCCTTCTACCAATTTTAAATCTTCCAAATACTCTTTAGAAGCCGTTAACACTTCAATGTATGGTTTAAAACTATTTTGAATACCTTCATAGAGTGAATATCCCAAACTAGATTTATATTTATATTTTAAAACACTTTCATTTTTTGCTATAAAATCCAATTTAGATTTTTCTAATTCAATGGCTACGTGATGATCACCACTATTTTCAATAATCATTTTAACGGAATTGTCTCTTACTGTTGAAAAAAGTAACCCAATTCCCACCATTAAAGCAGTTGATAGGATAATTCCTATTATAGTGACAACAGTTCTTTTTTTATTTGATTTTAAATGTTTGATTGTTAAATTGTTTAATATTTTCATTTATTTTACCTTTTCATCGGAAATAATTTTACCGTCTTCTAATGTAATAATTCGATCCGCGTTTAAAGCTAAATTATGATCGTGGGTAATCATGATAATTGTCTGTTTGTATTTTTTATTAGATAATTTTAATAATTCGACAATCTCGCGTCCTGCTTTACTATCCAAATTACCAGTAGGTTCATCAGCTAAAAGCAAAGATGGTCGATTCATTAAGGCTCTACCAATACTAACCCTTTGTTGTTGTCCTCCCGATAATTCATTAGGTAAATGATTAATCCGATTAGTTAATCCCAAAGTTTCAATCAATTCATCTAAATATTTTAAATCAGGCTTTTTATTATCTAGCAAAATAGGTAATGTAATGTTTTCTTTAACATTTAAAATTGGAATCAAATTATAAAATTGATAAATTAAACCAACTTGACGACGACGGAAAATTGCTAAATTATTTTCATTTAACTTATAAACATCCTCACCTTCGACATAAACTTTGCCACTAGTTGGTCGATCAACTCCACCTAAAATATGTAATAAAGTTGATTTCCCACTACCACTACTGCCAACTATTGCAATAAACTCACCTTTTTCGGCAGTAAAGCTAACATTATCTAATGCTTTTACCAAAGTTTCATCTTTACCATAATTTTTACATAAATTTTCGACTCTTAAAATTTCCACATTATTTCTCCTTTCAAAATAATTATATTAAACAATTATTACACTCAAATGACTATTTCAGTGACAATTTAGTCACAATATATCTATTTACAGTTGATAGATATTTATAAATTGTTTTTATAAAGTTTTATTATAAAAGTACTACCAACATTCTCTTTTGTTTCAACCTCAATTATGCCATGTTCTAGATTGATAATTTTTTTAGACATATTAAGCCCAATTCCAATACTATCTTTATTATTATTTCCTTTATAAAATCTTTCAAAAATATGTTTTAAATCTTTTTTAGCTATACCATTACCATTATCAGTTATTTTAATTTCGGTGTAAAGCGGATTATTTTTAGAAGTAATGGTAATTTTATCTTTTGTATGTTCATAAGCATTTTTAATAATATTTAATAATGCTTCACTTGTCCAATTAATATCAACTAAAACATAATCATTAGATAGATCTAGTTCTAAATCAATAGATTTTAAATCTAAGGACACTTTAATCGGCTCAATAGCTTTATCAACCAAATCCTTAACTTTTATCTTTTCTTTTTTCAATTTAACAGTTCCACTATCAAGTCTAGACATCTTAAGTAAACTGATAACTAACCATTCAATCCTTTCAATTTGGTTTTTATTTTTAATCAGAAATTCTTTTCTAACTTTTTCATCTTTTTCATTAGTTAGAATATCGTTAATCATATACATACTAGTTAAAGGTGTCTTAATTTGATGGGAAATATCTTCTAAAGTTTCCTCTAAATACTTTTTGTCCTTCATTAATAACTCACTTTGTTCTTTTAATTTGACAGTCATCTTATAAACATCATTTTTTAAATTACTAATATCTCCTTCACAATATTCTTTAATATTAATTGAATAATCATCATTTAGTATATTATTCATATATTGATCGATTCTTTTTATTTTTCTATATATATTAAAAATAAAAATGAAATTTATAGTCAATAAGATTAAATAAATAATAATGACAAATATTAAGATAGAATAATCATTATTATAATTAATGTCATCAACATTGTTTAGTTGATATTTATCTAAAATATTGTATCCTAATTCATAATTTTCTTTCAAAATAATACTAGAAATTATATCGCTTTCTAATTGAGGATACTTAGCAACTAGACCACCGACAATGTAACTGTTATTATTAATTATTTCTTTTTTGTAGTTATTGTTAATAGTATTAGTGACTACCAAAGATAGCATAATAGTAACAATTAAAAATAACATTTCAACAAAAACAAGTTTTTTTACTTCTTTATTTTTAATCATTATCATCACCAATCTTATAACCAATCCCTCTTACCGTTTTGATAATTTTAGGATCAGTTATATCATCTTCAATTTTTTCTCTTATTCTTTTAATGTAAACTGTCAAGGTATTATCATAGACATATTCTTCATTGACATCCCAAATATCAGCTAGTAATCTTTCTCTTGTAAAAACTTGATTAGGATTTAATGCTAAGGCCAATAGTATTTTGTATTCTAAAGCAGTTAAATTAACATCAACTCCATTTTTAAATACCTTAGCCTGTTTTAAATCGATTGTAATATTTTTAATGTTGATAACATCATAATTGTTATTTCTCCTTAAAATATTTTTGATTCTTGATATTAATTCCCTTGTTTTAAAAGGTTTAGTTACATAATCATCTGCTCCCATATCTAATCCCATGACAATCGAAGTTTCTAAATCATTTGCTGTCAAAAAGATAATAGGTATATTTTTAATATTTTTTATTTTTTTAAATAATTCAAATCCATCGATATCAGGTAAATTGATGTCTAATAAAATCAAAGAAATATTATTTAACTTTTTTAAACCTTCACTACCATTAGTTGCTTCAATTACTTCATAATTTTCATATTCTAAACAATATTTTAAACCACTTCTAATCGTTGCATCATCTTCGATAATTAATATTTTCATTTTCGCACCACCTTGAATTTAAAGACACTTTATCAGTGCCTTATTGATTGTGATAATTGATTATAGCTATCATATAATTCTTTTTTTTGTTCGTCAGTCAATGCTTTATCAGCAAAATCAGAAACGCTTCCAAAACGATTACCGACAATTTTACCATTATTTACAAAATAAACATCCGGCGTAAGTAACATTAATTCACCATCATCATTCTTCTGTAAATACTCACTTAAAATTCCTATTATTTGTGAAAAAACTTCTAAGTCTTCATTTTTAAAATTACTAAGATTATAATATTTCAATTCTAAATCATTATCTTTAACAACTTCTAATAAAGTTTCAACTATCGAACGACTTTGGGTGTCACTGGCAATACCAAAATAAATAACTCCTGTTCCTTCTTTTAAAAATTGAACGACTTCTTTAGTACTTAAGTAAACAATTTTATTATTCAAAGAAATATTAACTTCAATATTTTCAGAATTTAAACTTTCGTATTCTTTTTTAAATATTTTAATATCATTATTATTGCTACATCCAAGTATACATAAACATAAAAGTATTAGTAATTTTTTCATAAATCACCTTATTCACATACAAAACCTTTACTCTTAAGTAAGTTAACTAGATCGGTTCTACTAGTTTTAATGATATATTTTTCCTTTATCTCATCATTAGCTTCTAATGGTAATTGATATTCAACTTTATAATGATTGACATCATCAATTATAACATTAGACACTAATTTATAATAATTATTTTCCATTTCTAATGATTGCTTGATATTCTTTATTGTGCTATTTTGTGTATCCTGATAATCAAAAGTGATTCTTAAATCCTCGATAATGTCATTTTTAAAGCCAAAAGTATATGTCGTAATATTAGTCAAAGTATCAGCTTTTTCTTCTTTAGTACAAGATTTTACTAAATAACCACTATTTTCAAAACAACCAGTCAACATCAAACACAGTAATAAGATAACTATTTTTTTCAAATTAATCACCTTTCTAATAATGATAAAGAGACTTTATTTTTTTCTAAATTAATATCATCGACATAGCAATCGACAATATCACCAACACTAACTAATTCAGCTGGATGTTTAATATATTTATTAGTCAATTTAGAAATATGGGCTAAACCATCATTTTTAAGACCAATATCGATAAATACTCCAAAATCGACAACATTACGAACAGTTCCTTGTAGTTTCATTCCGACTTTTAAATCCTCAATGTGTAAAATATCACTTCTTAAAATTGGTTTAGGCATCTCATCACGTGGATCACGATTAGGTTTCTTTAATGCTTCAATAATATCTTGTAAAGTATAAATATCTGTATTTAGTTTTTTGCTGTAATCAGCTACATCAATATTTAATCTTTGAATTAAATTATCGGTACCTAAATCAGCAATACTTAAATCTAACATATCCAATAGTTTTAAAGTGACATCATAGCTTTCTGGATGAATTCCCGTGATATCTAAAAGATTAGTACCATCGAGTACTCTTAGGAAACCAATCGCTTGTTCATAAGTTTTATCCGATAAGATTTTCTTGATTTCTTCTCTATTCTTAATACGACTTTTATTACGATACTCTAAAATTTTATCGATATTTTTTTTCGTAATCCCTGATACATATTTAAATAAAGATGGACTAGCAGTATTAATATTAACACCAACTTTATTAACCGCACTACTAACCACAAAATCTAAACTTTCAGTTAGCTTTTTATTAGATACATCGTGTTGGTATAGACCAACTCCAATACTTTCTGGCTCGATTTTAACTAATTCAGCCAAAGGATCCTGTAATCTTCTACCAATACTGATTGCGCTCCTTTTTTCGACTGTCAAATCTGGAAATTCTTCAATAGCAATTTTACTAGCTGAATAAACACTAGCTCCAGCTTCACTAACGATAATATATTCCACTTTTCTTTTGGCATCCTTGATAACATCAGCAATAAAAGCTTCACTTTCACGAGATGCAGTTCCATTGCCAATCGCAATAATATCTATATTATATTTATCGATTAAATTTAAAACTATTTTTTTAGCTTCTTCATATTTTTTTACTGGTTCGTGCGGATAAATAACCGCTATTTCTAGACTTTGACCAACAGGATTTAAAACAGCTAATTTACAACCTGTTCGATAAGCGGGATCAAGTCCTAATACCATTTTATCTTTCATTGGTGGTTGAAGTAATAGTTTTTCTAAATTTTTACCAAAATTATCGATAGCAACTTCTTCCGCAATACTAGTTAATTCACTTCTTATTTCTCTTTCTATAGATGGA
>CALVKK010000023.1 GCA_944332645.1 uncultured Bacilli bacterium | reverse complement strand
ACTGATTTAATTGATAAGGGTCGCATACCAATTAGAGTTACGCATAACGATACTAAAGTAAATAATGTAATGATGGATGAAAAAACGGGAGGTTTTTTGGCGGTAATAGATTTAGATACTGTGATGAAAGGTAGTTCTTTATATGACTACGGTGATGGTGTAAGAAGCGCAGCTTCTAATTCGTCGGAAGATGAACAAAATTTAGACAATGTATTTATTAATTGCGAATTATTTGAAAGTTATACTGATGGTTACCTAAGTGAAATGGCTCCTTTTTTAACTTTAGACGAAGTTCGTAACATGGGTTCAGCAATCGAGGTTATTACATTTGAACTAGGACTTAGATTTTTAAATGATTACATAAATGGTGATACATACTTTAAAATTAATTATGACAAACATAATTTAATTCGAGCACGCAATCAATTTAAATTGTTGATGGACATAAAAGAAAAATTGGCTTATATCAATCAATATACGTTAGATTCTTATCAAAAGATTATGAAAAAGTAGTTTTGGGTGATTTTAGATGAACGAAATAGCGCTTGAAGTATTAAATAAAATCAATTCATTTGGTTATAAGGCTTATATTGTTGGTGGTTATCCTAGGGATATTTATCTTGGGCGTAATACTATAGATATAGATATTTGTACTAATGCAACACCTAAGCAGTTGAAAGACATATTTAAAGAAAGTATTTTAAACAAACAAGAATATGGTAGTGTGACGCTTATTTATGAAAAAATAACCTTTGAGATAACTACATTTAGAAAAGAAATAAAATATCAAGATAACCGCTTTCCTGTCAAAATTAAATATATTGATTCATTAATCGATGATTTGGAAAGAAGAGATTTTACCATTAATACTTTATGTATCGATAGTAATGGTCAAGTCATAGACTTATTAAATGCCAAAAAAGATATTGATAATAAAATTATCAGATGTGTAGGTAATACTAAAAAAAAGATTAAAGAAGATATTTTGCGAAGTTTAAGGGCAATTAGATTTGCTACTATTTTAGATTTTAAATTAGATGATGAATTAAAAAGAGTTATCAAAAAAAATGGTTATCTTCTAAAAAAATTATCTTATTATCGAAAAAAAGAAGAATTAGAGAAAATCTTCTCATCGCCAAATTGTCGCTATGGTTTGGATCTTATATTAGAATTAAAATTAGAAGATAAATTGGAATTATCTAACTTTAAAAATTTAGTCATTACAACATCTTCTTTAGGAATATGGGCTCAGCTTGGTGTTTTAAATATTTATAATTTTTCAAGTCATGAAAAGGAAATAATAAATGGCATTTCCCAAGCGCTAAAAGAAGAAATCAATAATCATACTTTATATAAATATGGTTTATATATATGTACTTTAGTTGGAGAAATAAAAAAAATAGATCGTTCTTTAATAGTAAAAAAATATAATGAATTACCAATTTTTAGTGTCAAGGATATTAATATTAGTGCTACTGAAATATGTAACTTGTTAAATAAAAGACCCGGTTCATTTATAAAAAAAATATATATTGATTTAGAAAATAAAATTTTAGATAATGTTTTAAAAAATGACTATGATCAACTGTGTGAATATATCAAACAGAATTATTAGATCATGGTCTTTTTCTGTTTCAACTATTGTCATTTATTGATTTTTACTATATAATATTATATATAAGTAGTTGTTTAAAAAAGGAGTTAAAAATGAAAAGGGCATTTACGTTAATTGAATTGTTAGCTGTAATCGTAATATTAGCTGTTGTCACTGTTATTGCTGTACCAATCATAAATAATGCTGTTGAAGATTCAAGAGAAAGTGCTAATTTAAGAAGTATTGAAGGATATGCAAGGGCTGTTGAACAAAAGTATTATGAAGAGGGAATGCCAGTTATTGATAGCGATTTTTTAGCTAGTGTTAACACTGGTGGTGGTGAAGTTATTTGTACAAGTGTTAGTTTTAGTGCAGAGTATAGTGTAATACTAAATAGTTGTACAGTGGAAAATAATAAAGATAAAACGTATTGTTATGCTGGTGGTAAACATTATGATTGTGGCGATACAGAATTTTTGAATATTCTTTCGCAGTTAGGCAATTAAAATGTGGAAAATAGGTAATGTTACTATTTTAAATCAAATTGTTTTAGCTCCTATGGCAGGGATTTCTGATAGTGCATTTAGAAGAATTGCTAAGGAAATGGGTTGTGGTTTGGTTGTGGCTGAAATGGTTAGTGACAAAGCTATTTTATATGGTAGCCAAAAAACAATCGATATGTTATATATGAAAGATGATGAAAGACCAATCAGTCAACAAATTTTTGGTAGTGATAAAGAATCTTTTGTCTATGCTGCTAAATATATTGAACAACATATGCATCCAGATATTATTGATATCAATATGGGGTGTCCTGTACCTAAAGTTGCAACACGAGCTCAAGCTGGAAGTGCTTTGCTTAAAGACCCAAATAAAGTCTATGAAATAGTCAAAGCAGTAGTTGATAGTGTCAATGTTCCCGTAACAGTTAAAATAAGAAGCGGTTGGGATGAAAAAAGCATTAATGCTTTAGAAATTGCTAAAGTAGTCGAAAAAGCAGGCGCTAGTGCAATAACAGTTCATCCTCGAACTAGATCTCAGGGTTATAGTGGTAAAGCTAATTGGAATATAATAAAGCAAATTAAAGAAAATGTTAAAATACCAGTTATTGGTAATGGCGATATTAAAACTTGCTATGATGCTAAAAAAATGTTAAAGGAAACTAAATGTGATGCTGTTATGATTGGAAGAGGATTGTTGGGTAATCCATGGTTGATAAAAGATTGCATAAATTATTTAAGTGGTAAAGAAATAGAAGAAGTAACAATCGAAGAAAGATTAAATATGATTTTAAAACATTTTAATTATTTGTTAGATTTTCAACCAGAAAAAATAGCCGTATTAAAGATGCGAACTCATATTGGGTATTATTTAAAGGGTGTTTTAAAGGAATATAAACAAAGATTTATGAAAATCACCACTAAAGAAGAATTTATAAATTTAGTAAATGAGGTAAAAAATGAGTATTGCAAGTAAAAGGTTTTTAGCTTACATATTAGATATGTTTATGATATTTATTATTTTATTTTTATTAAAATCATTGATGCCAGTTAATAAATATGAAATTGAATTATCTAATTTAAATGAATCTTATTTAGAACAAAAAATTGATGTTAATGAATATATAAACAATTTAAAAATAATTACTCTTAATATTGATAAAGAAAATATTGAGATAAATATTGCGGGAACTTTGTTAATTATTGTTAGTTTTGTAATCGTTCCGATTATAAATAATAATCAGACTCTCGGTCAAAAATTATTAAAGATAAAGATAAATAAAAATAAGCCACTTAGAATTGATGATTTAGTTGGACGAGCAGTCATTGTTAATGGTTTGGGCTATATGATATTTATGTTCATAATTTTATATTTAACAAGTGATAATATTTATTTTATTTTAATAAATATATTAGGATTTTTTCAATTATTAATGATAATTATCAATAGTTTTATGGTAATATATAGTAAAGAAAAAAGAGGTATAGCTGATTATTTTACTAATACAAGAATTGAGGAGATATAAGATGAAGAAAATATTTGGTATAATTTTTTTAATATTACTTTCGGCTCTTTTTATTGACATTGATGATGCATTTGCACTTGATGATTCAAACAGACTTGGTGAATGTTTATATCATTATGAAGGTAATGTTGATACAGATGAGGATGATATTGATTTTGTGTACTATTTGGCACTTGAAGGGCAACCACCAACACAAGTTAGAAAAAGGTTTAAGACTGTAAATGCCTTTTCTGTTGATGGAGAAAAATATAGTGCTGGAGAAACTTGGGATATAGTGGTCAAACCTGAAACTTATGATGATTGGGCAGAACTTAATAAATGTTATAAATATATGTATTTGGATGCAATTGATTGGTGGAAAGATAAAATATACGTTTCTGATTCTGATAGTATCGATGAAAATTATGACGTACAGTTGGAGTTAGTATACTATGAAGGTGCCACCGCCAACAATGCCATATTAAATGAGATGCAATGCACTTATGTGACTAGCATTAGTTCAGCAGTTGATCTTTTTAATATAAATCATAGAAGCTATACATTTAAGATAAGAGATAATGGCAATGGCAGTGGAAGTTATGAACTATATGGCGGTGCATCAATGCATGGTACATTTGCAAAATTGCATGAGAACCATTATACAGATTATTTTTTAGGAGAGTATACTAGCACAGTACAAGACAATTTTGATATTAGAAAATTTTGGGATGCTGAAACTGGTAAATATGCATGTCCTCCAGTAATTTATGTTTCTGGAAAAAATGATAATGGTTTTTTTGATAAAAATAAAAATGTAATTTTGGGATATGGCGTTGACGGATCAACCTTTGATGAGTATATTGAATCAAATTGGTGGACTAGTGAATCCAATTATAATTTGGTTTATTATTTAAGAGAGGGAGCTAGTTACATAGACTACCAAATTTCAGAAGCTACTCAAGGAAACACCTGTATTTATACCCGTGAAGGAGAGGGTGAAATTAATGGTAGGTGGTATGTTGGTTTAACCCAATATAAACCAACTGATAAAAATTATTATTATGTTGCTTACTTTAATGATGAATTAGGATTTGGCCAATATGATGTTACATATTTTGGATTTTCTGAAAGCTATATTTTGGATTCTTGTGATAAATTGCCGGTTATTTATACAAATTGCCTTACAAAATCTTCTGGTGAAGCTTGTAGCATAACTACTACTGATGATTATGGCCCTGATAATTTTGAAAAATTAGTTTTAGATAATTATAGAAGTTCACAGGACATTACTAATGTTTTGATTGGTACTGGAGAACATACTGGATTTAAATATAAACAGTTAATATGCGAATTAAAAGACAGATTGGAAGTTTTACCAAATTATAATTATACTACGTTGTATAAAGTTAAACCTTTACAATTTTATAATTATGATGGTACAGAACCTGAAACGGTTAAGATAGATGATATTAATTGTGAAAGTTGGTGGGTTGAAACAAATTTTGATTGTGATGATGAATGTGAACAACAAATAGATTATTTGGTGGAAAAAAAGATACGCGAAATAACCACTTATTGTCAGAATAAATATAGTAATTTTAGTGTTGATGATTTAGCGAATGGTGCAGATAAAGGAAGAATGTATGAATGCATAGCTTTCAATGAGTTTTATTCTAGTTTAGTAAGTAGTGGCCTTGTTAGAGATTTATCAAGTAGTTGTAAAATGTTATCTAATGATTTTGTGGACAAGTTAGATTGGATATTGGATATTCTTAAAATTGCTGGACCGATTTTAGCAGTTGGTTTAGGAACACTAGATTTTATTAAGGTTGTAGCTAGTGGTGATGCTGATAAAGAAATGAAAAGTGCATTTAAAAAATTTAGTATAAGAATTGTATCGGCAATATTATTATTCATAGTACCAGTTATTTTAGCTTTCTTAATGGACACCTTTTTAGGTAATCAAAATGGTTATGACTCTGATAATCCATTCTGTGATGTAGTAGAATTTAACGAGTGATTTTAGAACTGGAGGAAATAAAATGAGAGAGTTTACAGAGCAAGAATTAGTTCGAAGAGAAAAATTAAAAGAATTAGAAAATAAAGGAATTGATCCTTATGGATCTAGATTTGATGTAACTTCAAATTCTAAAGAAATTAAAGAAAAATATGCTGATAAAACGAAAGAAGAATTGCATGAGGTTGATATTCCTGTTATAGTAGCAGGAAGGATAATGACTAAAAGGGGTAAAGGCAAAGCTGGTTTTATGCATATTCAAGATAAATTTGGTCAAATACAAATATATGTTAAATTAGATAATGTTGGTGAAGAACAATATGAATTATTTGAAAAAGCTGATTTAGGTGATATTGTTGGAATTGAAGGAACTGTAATGCGAACTAACATGGGTGAATTGTCAGTCAAAGCAAATAAATATATACATTTAGTGAAAGCTTTAAAACCATTACCTGATAAATTCCATGGTTTAGTTGATGTTGAAGAGAGATTTAGAAGAAGATATGTCGATTTAATTATGAATGAAGAATCTAGGAAAGTAGCATTTATGCGTCCTAAGATAATTAGATCCATTCAGCATTATTTGGATAATTTAGGATATACAGAAGTTGAAACACCTGTTTTACAACCAACTTTAGGTGGTGCAGCTGCTAGACCTTTTATAACTCACCATAATACATTAGATATGCCATTTTATTTAAGAATAGCCACTGAATTACCTTTAAAAAGATTATTGGTTGGTGGTATGGATGCTGTTTATGAAATTGGTAGATTATTTAGAAATGAAGGTATGGACCGTAATCATAATCCGGAATTTACAACAATAGAAGTCTATAAAGCTTATAGTGATTTAGAGGGAATGATGGATTTGACCGAAGGTATCATCGGTAATGTCGCAATGGAAGTTTTAGGCACTTATGATATTACTTGGAAAGGTCATAACATTTCTTTAAAACCAAAGTTTAAAAGAGCAAGAATGGTCGATTTAATTAAAGATAAAGTTGGTATTGATTTTTCACAAGATATGTCTTTAGAAGATGCTAAAAAATTAGCTTTAGAACATAATATTCCTTTAGAAGATCATTTTAGTTATGGTCATATTGTCAATGCTTTCTTTGAAAAATACGTTGAAGAAACCATCACTGATCCGACTTTTGTTTATAGTTACCCTGTGGAAATTAGTCCGTTAGCTAAAAAAGAACCTAATGATCCAAGATTTACACAAAGATTTGAATTATTTATTTGTGGAGGAGAATATGCTAATGCATTTACTGAATTGAACGATCCTCTTGATCAATACGAAAGATTTGAAAATCAATTAAAAGAAAAAGAATTAGGTAATGAGGAAGCTAATGAAATGGATATTGATTATATTGAAGCTTTAGAATATGGTATGCCCCCTGCTGGTGGTATGGGCATGGGTATTGATCGTCTAGTAATGATGATAACTAATCAAGAAAATATCCGTGAAGTAATTTTATTTCCACATATGAAAAATAAGATTTAGGAGAGTATATGAAGCGATTACTTCTGTTCTTTATTTTATTAGTTATTCCTATTTTTGTAAATGCTGATGAAATAAATATTGTTGGGACGTTGTTAATCATTGTCAGTTTTGTAATCATTCCGATTATAAATAATAATCAGACTCTCGGTCAAAAATTATTAAAGATAAATAAAAATAAGCCACTTAGAATTGATGATTTAGTTGGACGAGCAGTCATTGTTAATGGTTTGGGCTATATGATATTTATGTTCATAATTTTATATTTAACTAGCGATAACATTTATTTTGTTTTGATAAATATATTAGGATTTTTTCAAATATTAATGATAATTATCAATAGTTTTATGGTAATATATAGTAAAGAAAAAAGAGGTATAGCTGATTATTTTACTGATACAAGGGTTGAGGAGATATAAGATGAAGAAAATATTTGGTATAATTTTTTTAATATTATGTTTTGGTATTATTGACAAAGTAGAGGCCATATCATGTTTATATCATAACGAGGCTTATGATGTTGATTTTGTTTATTATACCGTAATGAACACATCAACTCCTGGTTCACCTAGATATGATGTTCAAATTGTAAATTTAAAAGAAATTGATTTGGGCTTCGATAAAAATTATCCTGCATATGATATTTGGGATAGGTCGCGTATTAATGTTGATAATGATAATTATGATAAATGTTATAAATATATGTATTTTGACGCCATTGCAGTACTTGCTGACGATATATTCATGTCTGATCATGACAGTATTGATGAAGACTATGATATAAAATTAGAATTGGTAGGTCCATATAATGATTCATCAAATAATGCCATATTAAATGAGATGTTGTGTACTTATACATTACATGCTAATTTTGGTGACCCTGCTTGGCATAGCTATCTGACATCTCCATATATGAATTATACTTTCAAGATAAAAGATAATGGTAATGGCAGTGGTAGTTATGAATTGTACGGTGATTTTACAAAATTATATGAAAATAACTATGAAAATTATATAATTGGGAGTGTAAATACAACAATTGATGATCAATTTAGTATTAGAGATTTTTGGATCGAAAGCACAGGAATATATGCGTGTCCTCCAATCATGTATGTGTCTGGTAAAAATGAAGGCTTTATAACTCAAAACAAACAAGTAATATTTTTTTATAATAATGAGAATATTAGTTTAGAAGAATATATTAATATGCAATCTTGGGGCTCATCGGTTGATTATAATTTGGTTTATTATTTAAGTAAAGGGGCTAGCTATATCGATTATCAAACCGCTGATGCGAGTCAGGGACAAATATGCAATTATATTCGCGAACAAGAAGGTGATTATGATAAATGGTATATAGCTTTAGCTCAATATACACCGATTAATGAGCAATATTATTATGTAGCTTATTTTAATGATAAATTAGGTTTTGAGAATCGTCCGGTTACTTTTCGTGATATTCCTCAGGATGTCATTATAGAATCTTGTGATGATTTGCCAATTATTTATACTGATTGTTTAAATGTTTCTAATGGTGCAAGTTGTACTGTGTCCCAAAGTCAATTTTCAAATAAAGATAGTAATGGTAATGAATTAGTAGAAAAGTTAGTCGAAGGAGAATGGTTGAACAGTCGGGATGCTTCAAGTGCTTTAGCTGCTCTAGGGGCATATACAGGTTATCAATACAAAACATTTGCCTGCGAATTAAAAGACAGATTGGAACTTTTACCAAATTATAATTATACTACGTTGTATAAAGTTAAACCTTTACAATTTTATAATTATGATGGTACAGAACCCGAAACGGTTAAGATAGAGGATATTGATTGTGAAGGTTGGCTGGTTGAAACAAATTTTGATTGTGATGATGAATGTGAACAACAAATAGATTATTTGGTGGAAAAAAAGATACGCGAAATAACCACTTATTGTCAGAATAAATATAGTAATTTTAGTGTTGATGATTTAGCGAATGGTGCAGATAAAGGAAGAATGTATGAATGCATAGCTTTCAATGAGTTTTATTCTAGTTTAGTAAGTAGTGGCCTTGTTAGAGATTTATCAAGTAGTTGTAAAATGTTATCTAATGATTTTGTGAACAAGTTAGGTTGGATATTGAATATTCTTAAAATTGCTGGACCAATTTTAGCAGTTGGTTTAGGAACACTAGATTTTATTAAGGTTGTAGTTAGTGGTGACGCTGATAAAGAAATGAAAAGTGCATTTAAAAAATTTGGCATAAGAATTATAGCCGCAGTATTATTATTCATAGTACCAGTTATTTTAGCTTTCTTGATGGATACTTTTTTAGGCAATCAAGATGGATATGACTCTGATAATCCATTCTGTGGAATGGTAGATTGGAGTGAATGATGCAGTTATTTATTGTAAGACATGGTGAAACAATGGAAAACGCTAACAACTGTTTGGTTGGTAGATTAAATACATCTTTAACAGAAAAAGGAATTGATCAAGCAAAACAAGTTAGTGAATATTTTAAGGATAAAAATATTGATTTGATTGTTAGTTCACCATTAGATAGATGTAAAAAAACAGCTGAAATAATTAGTCGAAACAAGATACCTATTATTTACTCTGATAGTTTATTAGGCCGTGATCATGGTGAATTTACAGGCAAACCAAGAGATTCTATCGATTTTGATGAGTATTGGAATTATAATAAAAATGTTCAATATAAAAAGGCCGAAAGTGTAAGACATCTTTATGATAGAGTTGCTAAATTAATTGAAGAATTAAAAATAAAATACAAAGATAAAAACATAATCATAGTAACTCATAGTGGAATAATGCGCGTGTTATATTATTATTTTAAAGGAATACCTAATGATGGTATATTAAGTGAAATTACAATTAAAAACTGCGAAGTTTTTGAATATGAAATTTAAAAGGAGGAAACATGAAAATATTAGCTGTTAATGCCGGTAGTTCATCGTTAAAATTTCAAATGTATGAAATGCCAGAAGAAAAAGTTTTAATATCTGGAGTATTTGAGAGAATCGGTATTGATAATAGTTTTTATACGATAAAAATAAATGGCGAAAAAACAAGAAAAGAAACGATTTTAACTGATCATAAACAAGCTGTTAAAATATTGGTCGATGAATTATTTAAAAATAAAATTATTAGTTCTTTAGATGAAATCAAGGGAATCGGTCATAGAATTGTTCAAGGAGCCGAGTAATAGAAACAATTCAAGATTTAAGTGCTTTAGCGCCACTTCACAATCCAGCTGCTGTAGTAGGGATAAAAGCGTTTAAGGAAATTATTCCTGACGCCTTAGCTGTGGCTGTGTTTGATACTTCTTTTCATCAAACAATGGAATTACAAACTTATTTGTATGCTTTACCTTATGAGTGGTATACAAAATATAAAATTAGAAAATATGGGGCTCATGGTACTAGTCATAAATATGTAGCTAATAGATTAAGCGAAATATTAAACAAAAAAGATTGCAAAGTTATTGTGTGTCATATTGGTAATGGTGGCAGTATTACTGCTATAAAAAATGGTAAATGTGTTGATACATCAATGGGATTTACACCTAATGCGGGAATTATCATGGGAACTAGATGTGGCGATATCGATGTTAGCATTATTCCTTATATGATTAAGCAAACGGGAATAAATTATCAAGATATAGATAATGTAATTAATAAACAAAGTGGTTTATTGGGGATAAGTGGAGTTAGTAGCGACTCAAGAGATATTGAAAATGGAATAGCTGAGGGCAATGAAAGATGTCTTTTAGCGCAACAAATGTTTATTCAAAAAATAGTCGACTACATAGCTAAATATTATGTATTACTAGAAGGTGTTGATGCGATTGCTTTTACAGCTGGTATTGGTGAGAATTCTATTAATGTTAGAAAAGGTGTTATCGATAAGCTTAAAGTTTTAGGAATAAAACTAGATGAAGAAAAAAATAATATTCGTGGTCAAGAACAGTTAATAACAACTAAAGATTCAAGTATTCCATGTTATATTATTCCAACGGATGAAGAAGTAATGATTGCAAGAGATACTTATCATTTAATTGAAATGTGATTCTAAAATAGACACATTTTCTTTTTGAATAAAAAAATATGGACTATTAAAAATAAATATAGTATACTAAAGAAGTAGAAAGTGTGAATTTATGTTTAAAAAAGTATATAATAAGATAAAAAAATTTGATACGATTGTTATTGCTAGACATATTGGTGCTGATCCTGATGCTTTAGGCAGCACACTTGGTTTGAAGGAATTAATTATAGCGACATTTCCTTATAAAAAAGTTTACGTAGTCGGCGCACCAGCAGCTCGCTTTAAATATCTTGGTACAGTTGACCGTCTTCCAGAAATTGATTTATCAAAAACATTGCTAATCGTAACTGATACACCAGATCTAAAAAGGATCGATGGAGTTAATCCTAAAGATTTTAAATATGTTATTAAAATTGATCATCATCCTTTTGTTGAACAATATGCAAATATCGAATTAATTGATGATACAGCTAGTAGTGCTAGCCAATTAATTATCGAGTTAGCAAAAAAAACAAAACTAAAAGTAAATCAGCAAGCAGCCTCTAAACTCTATATTGGTTTAGTAGCTGATACTAATCGATTTTTATATGATTATACTTCATATAAAACTTTCGAATTAGCAGCTTGGATGATAAAAATTACTAACCTTAAATTTACACAACTTTATAGTAATATATATCTTAGACCATTAAAAGAAATTATTTTTTCTGGTTTTATTGCATTAAACTTAAACATTACCGAAAATGGTTTAGCTTATATTAAGATTACTGATGAAATATTAAAAAAATACGAAGTTGATCCTTCTACAGCAGGAAACTTGATTGAAAATTTTAACAATATTGAACAAATTAAAGTAATTGTTTTTTGTAGTGAAGATAAAGGCAATAACTATATTAAATGCTCTATTAGATCTAAGGGACCAATTATCAATAATGTGGCTAATCACTATGAAGGTGGAGGTCATATTTACGCTAGTGGTGCTAGACCTAATAATTTTGAGCAAGTTGACCAAATGCTGAAAGAATTAGATGATGTTTGCGCTAATTTTAAATATAATTAAAAGTAGGTGATAAATATGTTAGAAAAACTGATTGGAATTTTAAAAAATGAACCATTTTACGTTCCTTCTACTTTGCTCAGAAATTATCGCAAATTAAATATTACGGATTCTGAATTGATAGTTTTAATCTATCTATTGAATTCAGATGACAGTTTTAATCCAAAACAAATAGCTAAAGATTTAAATTTCAAACTGGAAGAGACAATGAATGTCATCAATTCATTGATTGAAAAAACTATGTTAAAAATAGATATTATCAATAAAAAAGTAAGGGAAGAGATAGTTAATTTAGAAGAATTGTACAAAAAATTAGCTTTTGTTATCATTAATAATGAAACAAAAAATCAAAAGAGTAATATTTTTGATATATTTGAAAAAGAATTTGGTCGTACTTTATCACCAATGGATTATGAAATAATAAGTGATTGGCAAAAGGACTTTAGTGATGAATTAATCTTATTAGCGTTAAAAGAAGCAGTCTTTAATGGCGTAAACAACTTAAGGTACATAGATAAAATAATTCATGATTGGTACAAAAAAGGAATTAAAAATGAACAAGATATTATTAATGATCGAAAGAATTTTCAAAATAAGAAAGCGAACAAAGAACTGTTCGATTATGATTGGTTAAATGAACGAGATAGTTAATTATCTGGATGAATTAATACCAGATCCCAAATGTGAGTTAAATTATCAGAAAGATTATGAACTATTACTGGCAACTATGTTAAGTGCTCAAACTACTGATAAAAGAGTTAATATGGTTACCAGTATATTATTTAAAAAGTACAATAGTTTAGAAAAGCTTCGTCAAGCTAGAATCGACGATTTAATTAATATAATAAAGCCGATTGGAACTTTTAATAAGAAAGCTAACAATATCATCGAAATAGCTAAAAAATTAGAACAAGTTGGTGATATTGTTCCGAACAATCGTGAGTTTTTAGAAAGTTTACCTGGTGTAGGACGAAAGACAGCTAATGTTGTTCTGAGTAATTTATATAATGTTCAGTGCGTGGCTGTAGATACTCACGTTCATCGTGTTAGTATTAGACTTGGCATAGCTAACAAAAATGACGATGTTTATAAAACAGAGGCAAAATTAACTAAAAAGTTTAAAGAATATAATTTATGTCGAATTCATCATCAATTAGTCTTGTTTGGAAGATATTATTGTAAAGCAGCTAGGCCTTTTTGTGAAAATTGTAAATTAAAGTCGATATGTAAATATAAAAGTGCAAGATAATTCTTGCACTTTTTTATTGAATTTGTACTATTTTGGTCAAGGTATTTTGGTAACTACCATAGTTAACATAATAGGTAATTGTATATGAATCACTAGCACTTGTATTAATGTAAGAAACACTATTAAAAACTTGATTATCAGAATTTCTTCTAACAGTGTAAGTAATAGTGGCCAAATTAGTAACATCTGTTATACCGTTTTCTAAGACAATGACTGGTTTATCAGGTTCTACATATTGTTGACCTACTTGTAAAGTTACAGTATAACTACCATTAATTTCTGAACTTATAATTGCTAAACTATCTTTTTCGATTGTAAACTCCGCACCACTACTGGCATT
>CALVKK010000022.1 GCA_944332645.1 uncultured Bacilli bacterium | reverse complement strand
TGCTAAGTATTTTGGATTTGATAGATTAGCACAATTAGCATATGAACATGAAATGGAAAGTAAAGCTAATCATATCTATTATATTTATGAACATTTTGATGAGTTGATGATGGAACTTTATCGTATTTTAAATGTCGTTCGTACGTATTTTGGTCAAGATCCTATTATGCGCCAAAGTACTAATCAACTTGTTAAAGATAAAGCGATTTTAGTTGTTGATGATTCTAATGTTATTGTCAGTTTTATTCAAAAAATTTTTAACAATGATTTTGATGTGATCACAGCTAAAGATGGTCAAGAGGCAATCAATCAAATCAATAATAATCCTAAAATAATAGGTATGCTTTTAGATTTAAACATGCCAAACGTCAATGGGTTTGTTGTTTTAGAATACTTCAAAAACAAAAATCTATTTAATAAAATTCCTGTATCAATTATTACAGGAGTTGGTAATGATGAATTGATAACTAAGGCATTTTCTTATCCAATTATCGATATTTTACGTAAACCGTTTAATGAACGTGATGTTAAAACAATCGTCGAGAAGATGATTGGGAACCAAAATTAAATTTTGGTTTTTTTAAATTGATTATTTAATTGTATTTAAATTTGTTAAAAATTAAATTTAATTTTTAATTTTTATTTAAAAAAAAGAAATAATTTGATATACTATTTTTGGTGATTATATGTTTTACAGTTCCATTGATAATAACAAAATAAAAGATATTAATAAATTAAAAACTAAAAAGTATCGTGATAAAAAAGGTTTATTTTTAGTCGAAGGTAGACATCTTGTTTTAGAGGCTTATAAAACTGGTCTTCTAAAAGAATTGATTTTGGAAGAAAATGAGTTGTTGCCACTTGATGTTATGACTAGTTATATAACTAATAATGTTAAAAATTATCTTAGTGACCTTGATAATCCCTCTAGTATTATACGTGTTTGGCAAAAAAAAGAAGATATAATTAAAGGTAATCGAATTGTTTATTTAGATTGTATTCAAGATCCAGGTAATTTAGGGACAATCATTCGCAGTTGTGTAGCATTTAATGTCGATACTTTAATTTTGAGTAAAGATTGTGTGGATTTATATAATCCTAAAGTTATTAGAGCAACACAGGGTTTACTTTTCCATTTGAATATCGTCGTTGCTGATATTGAAAAAGTAATACCACAGCTGAAAGATGAAAATTATACTATCTATGGAACTAAAGTAACTCATGGAACTGACTTAAAAACTATTGAAAAATCCGAAAAATTTGTTATAATAATGGGCAATGAAGGAAATGGTATCAGTGAATTAGCAAGTGAATTATGTGATCAATTTATCTGGATTAATATTAATGCCCAATGTGAAAGCTTAAATGTTGGTGTTGCTACTAGTATTATTTTGTATGAATTAGATAAGTAGGGATGTATATGGTATATATTGGAGAAATTGTAAATACTCACGGATTAAAAGGAGAATTAAGAATTATTTCGGATTTTAAATACAAGGATGCTGTTTTTACTAAGGGCAAAAAACTTTATGTCGGGAAAAGGAAACAAGAAGTTATCATTAATACATACAGAAAGCATAAAAACTATGATATGGTAACATTTGATGGTGTTAACGATATTAATGAAGCTATCATATTTAAAAATGATGATGTCTATGTTAAAAGGGAAGATTTAAATATTGATGGTTATGTCGATGAAGATATCATTGGTTTGGATGTCTATGATCATGATAAATATATTGGTAAGGTAATTGATATTGTTAAGAACAAGCAAGAATTATTAATGATAGAAAAAAATCAAAAAAATTATTTTATTCCGTTTATCGATGAATTTATTGAACATATCGACTTAGAGAAAAAAAGGATTGATGTCAAAGTTATTAAGGGGTTAATTGATGAAAATTGATATTCTAACACTTTTTCCGAATATGTTCGATGGTTTTCTTAAAGAATCAATTATTGGACGTGCTATAAAAGAACGTAAAGTTGAAGTAAATATTTATAATATTCGTAATTATTCAAATGATCCACATAAAAAAGTTGACGATTATCCCTTTGGCGGAGGTAAAGGAATGGTTTTGATGCCACAGCCAATTTTCGATGCTGTCAAAGATTTAAAGAAACCAGATTCATTTGTTATTTTAACAACTCCGCAAGGAGAGGTTTATAATCAAAAGAAAGCTTATGAATTAAAAAGCAAAAAACATATTATTATCATTTGTGGTCATTATGAGGGTTTTGATGAACGAATTAGAACTTTAGCTGATTTAGAACTATCGCTTGGTGATTTTATCTTAACTGGTGGTGAGATTGCCAGCATGGCTATTACTGATAGTATAGTAAGACTACTCGATGGAGTTATTAAAGAGGAGTCGCATTTGAATGATTCTTTTAGTGATTGTTTGTTGGATTATCCAGTATACACTAGACCGGTTGATTATAATGGTTTAAAAGTCCCTGATGTTCTTTTATCTGGGCATCATGCCAATATAAATAAATGGCGTCATCAAGAACAAATCAGAAGGACTAAGGAACGTAGACCAGATTTATTGGGGGATGATTAAATGAAACATTATTTAATATCAAAAGAAAAATATAATGGTGAAATAGTTTATTTGAATTGCGATACTTTGAAAGGATATAAAATAAACCCAAAAAATAATTATAATTATAATGGTATTAAAGTAAATGAAATGATTATTATCAAGCCTTCTTTAATTGAAAAAATAATCAAAAGGAAGGTTCACAACAGATTAGATTATTATCTAAAGTTAATTATTGCCAACTTGGATGGTGATGATAGTGCTGATGATACTAGAATTGCCCTTGATGATCTTCAAAGATATAAGAAAATTATTAACAACAAATATTCACTTTATTTGGATGAAAAATATATGACTTTGTTGAATAAAAAAATCGATGTATTTGAAAGAGAACTGAAAAATAATTTACTTTATAAAAATTTAGCTAATAATGAAAAAACAGTTGCTGATGATACTCATAAAAAACGCTAACAGTTGTTTTAAAAATAACTGTTTTTTCTTGTTTTTAATTTACTTTTAATAAAATATAGGGTATAATTGATATATACAATAAAGGTGGTTAGTTATGAAAAAATGTAATAGTGTCATATTCTTGTTTTTATTTTTAATAAGCTTTGTTGGATTATTAACTATGCTTAATGTTAGGGCTACTGACGATGCTAACATAAGTGGCATTGGTGGAGAATATCAAGGTGGGTCTAGCGTTTCTGGAACTAGTGGTGGAGGTTCTAGTAGTGGAGATGGTGTGCAAAAGATTACTGATACAACTGGCAAATATGCCACTATTGATGGCATGAGAGTATCTTTCGTAACGTCTGATGGTGAAAATTTGGGTAGTAAGGATTATATTAGAAATAATACTTATGATACCGAACATGGTATTTATTCTAGACTACAGTTTAGTTCTGCAGTTGAAGAACGAGGCGCTAAAGTAAAAATGGTGGTTAATAAGCGTAGTAAAGTTAACTATGCTAAGACGTCAACAAATATTAATGCCATTTGGACGACTGTTCAAAGCAATAGTGCGATGTATGAACATATTTCGCCATTGTCTGATTTTATTGATATATTTTCAGAATTTGGTAGTGCCCCAGAGAATATAGATGGGAAAGTTGCTAATTATAATTATACGGGTATGTTTGACTTTCTAATAGACACAAATCTAGATTCAACAGCAAATCAAGAAAAAATTTATAATGCATTTAATAAGTTATTTCAAGAGGTAACGGGTAAAAATAGTATTGAGGATTACCGATTGGAAGGAGAAGATTTATTCAATTTGTTTTTAGTGTTTGAACCAGTTACACTTTTGGAAATGAAGGGTACAAATGAGTCTAATTCTAATCTTTATCTTGGAACGGCTTATGAATTAGCAGCTCAATCATGGTATTTAAAAGGAAGTTATGCAGGTTTTAATAACCTTGTTAAATATACCTTACCATGTGCTTCTTATTTGAATGGACAAAATCTTGTTGATAGTATTCCTAATAATTCAAAATTGAAAACAAGTTTTACCGAACAATCTTATTTCAATGGTTTAATTACAATTTCCAGTTCTGATAGTAGCTATAAAGCTTGTAATGGTGGTAGCGGTCTTGGTGGTGAAATCAGAAAAGCAAGTTCTAGTGTTGGAATGGGTATTGTTTGGTTAAGTAGTTATATAAAAGAAACATTACCAGATAATTTTTGCGATTATATTAAAAATAACAGTAATTGGAATAGTAGTTTATCTAGTGAATTTGATAGATTATATAATTCTGGTGGTGTAAATGCTATTCTTGACAAGTATCAAAATATAACTTATCGTGATGAAGATGGTAAAAATCAACAGATCAGTGCCTATTGGTTTGTTCATCAATGTACTTGTTATGGAATGTATGATTATTATGAAAATACTACTTCATCTAGTTACACAAAACAAAATCAAACAAGTATTAATCAGATTTCGAGAATTTTTGGATCATCAAATTGGTATATTGAGCCATCGTTGTCTGATGTGTATCAAGGAGCATTTCCTGAGACCAATTTTAATATTTATTATCTTCAAGTAAAAAATATACTTAATAGTAAAGGTTTAGGAGATTTACCTTTTGATCGAGTTACCGAAGAAAAATTCCGTGAGTTAAATTGTGGCGCCAGCACTATGAATTGGTGTAGTCATTATGAACAGTGGCATAATAACACTATACGAAATAATAGTAATCTTAGTAATTATCCAACAATTTCAGAAATTAAAAATGCATCGGAAGAAGTTATTTTAAATGAATATAAAGATCAACTTCAAACAATGATGAATGCATATAATCTTGTATATTCACCAATTAACGGTTTTTCGTGGACCGTTGATCAAACAGTTATTACACAAAATGGAAAAAATAACAAATATTCATATCTGGATAATTGCTTAGGAGCTAATCAAGGAGTTAGTTGTGCTGTAATTAACCAATTTTATAGTAATAGAATTAATAGTGATTTAAACTGTCAAACAGTTCGAAATTTTGATTTTTCAGCTTTTAATAATCGTTATGGTACCAATGTAAATGGTAATTGGTACGCAGCTAATTGTGGTTGCGTTGAAGTAACGCCTAAAAATTGTACGCCAAACAATAGTGTCGGTACGTGTTTGGATGATGGTAGTATTTTATATCAAGATTCTAGTCAAGGAATAATTGATGATGAATATTGGAACAGTTGTGTTTTCAACGATTATGGTGAATATGATGTGAATGTTCATAAAGTGGCTGAACAAAATTCAAGTTTAAGTTATTATGATGACAATTTAAGTAATGAATATTGTGAAATATATTGTATTGAAGATGTTTCTGCTTCGCTTCCAAGTAGAAATGTAACAGTCGAGGCCGGCAGATGGTTTACTTTAGATAATGGTTATGTTAACGGTAGTAGAACATGCCGAACTAAATCAGTTAATTGGGAACAATTCGAAGAAGATTTGGCTGAAGCAAATAGTAGTGGCGACGCTACTGCTGCAAAAGGAATCGTCGAAAAGATGAAAAATTGTTATTTTAATGTTGATAAAACTTTATCAGAAGATGGTTATATATATGGTGATATCAATGGCGATGGAAAGCTTACAGCTACTGATTATTTATTACTTAAACAATTTGTTCTTGGGGTAAGTAATCCGACTGCTGAACAAAAAAAGTTGGGCGATGTCAACTCAGATGGAAAACTTACAGATGATGATTACCAGATTGTTAAAGAATATATTTTAAATCTATCTGATACAGTAGTTTATCCTTCATCTTTCGATGCCGATGATTTATATAAAGTAGATCCAAAAGCAACAATTATATATAGTGATAATACATATTCATATAGTGGTGAATTAAAAGCAACTACAACATACAGCGACATAAAAAATGAAATGGTAAACTGTGTTAAAAAAACAGTTAAGGTGATGAATGAAAATGTAGTTTTATATGATTGTAGTAATGGTTATGCTACTGCAACAAGAACAGCAAAAACGACCTTTAGTTTAGATGAAGGAGTATATCAATATGTGTTGAAAAAAAATAACTTATCTGTTCACGCATATGATATTAGTAATTACACAGATATTAACTTTACTAATAATTATATTGATATTGGATTTTCCAATTTTCCAGTATCATATTCCACAAAGTCTGGAACATATGGAACAATGCATGATCAAGGACAATTTGATATAAATTACTCTAATTTAGGACATGTAGACGGAAGTGGTTCAAGAACAGATGTCGATACGATTTTAGCCGCAGAAAATAGTACAACATATGGCAAATGGGAATGTGAATATAATGTTTACAATGATTTAATACCTGACGATGATGATGACAAAGGTAAAGGTGGTATTAACGTCATATATCGTCCAATCGATCTAATCACACCATTTCCAGATATTGATGCTAGTAACCGAGATACTGGATCGAATTGGTGTGGAAGTGATGGTGATTGTAGCTATGATAATGATGTGGTTATAAATTATATTAATAACAATCGTGGGGTGAGTGATTATGAGTTGTATCAACAAGAACCTATGTATACTTTCATATTAACACCAGCGATTATAAAGGAGATAAGAAAATATAATAATGAAAATAGTTATGCATCATATACAGGAACATTAAATGGACAAAACTTTGATTATAAATGTCAAAATGGACGAACATGTATTAGCGATTATTTAACATATCTTATTGATATTACAGGTGCTAAAAACCAACCTGGCACATGTGTAGCAGACAGGTTTAGAAGTTATAATGATCCAACTAATTTTGAAAATTGTCGATATTAAAATCCTACTAAAAAGTAGGATTTTTTGATACAAAAAAAACCTAAATAAGGTTTATGCTACTTTTTTAAGAGTTCTTAATTCTCTTGCACTCATTCTAATTGTTTCACCATTGTCTAACGTTACTTTTTGCAAGTTAGGTTTTCTTGAATGCTTAACAGCTCGACAAGAATGTGATCTCAAATTACCAGATAAAGGTTTTTTACTTGTTATTTTTTTAGCCATTTTATGCCTCCTTGTTTTCTTCGCTACTACATTTTACTATATTATTCAAAATAAGTCAAATATTTCTTTAAAAAAGTTAAAAAATATAGTAAAATAATAATGGGAGCTGATAGCATGGGACCACTTTACGTTAAAACTGATAATAGTTTGTTAAGTAGCTTAATCAAAATTGATGATTTAATTACCTATGCTGTTCAAAATGAGATCAAGGCTTTAGCCATTACTGATGATACGATGCATGGAGTGTTAGAGTTTTACATAAAGTGTAAAAAAAATAACATAAAGCCAATTATTGGTTTAGAAATAAATGGAATTGTTTTATATGCTATCAACTATGAAGGCTATAAAAATCTAATTCATTTAAGTACGATAAAATCAAAAGAAGAAGTTAACATTACAACAATGATAAAATATAGTGATAATTTATTGTGTATCGTTCCATATGCTAGTTTAGACAATTACGATGATTATAAATTTTATCAGTATTTATATAAAGGTTATACTAATTTAGATGAAAAAAATAGTATTAGTGGTAAGAAAGTTTATTGCAATGAAGTGCTTTATTTACAAGAGGATGACCGCAATTATTTAAAATATTTATACGCTATTAACAAAGGAATAAAAGTGGAAGATATCAATTTAAATAAACATGATAATTATCTATTAAACTACCAATTATATTTAGATGATTGTAATGAAGAAATAATAGATTTGTGTAATCTGGAAATACCATTTAAACAGAATTTTTTGCCCGTTTATGACTGTCCTAATGGAATAGATAGTTATACATATTTAAAACAGTTAGTAAAAGAAGGATTAAAAAAAATATTTGGTGAAAAAGTAAGTAAGCAGTACCAAGAACGTTTAAAATATGAATTAGATATTATTCATAAAATGGGTTTTTGTAATTATTTTTTAGTTGTTTGGGATTATGTTAGGTATGCTAAAGAAAATGGTATTCTAGTTGGACCAGGAAGAGGAAGTGCAGCTGGATCTTTAGTTTCTTATTGCTTAGGGATTACGATGGTTGATCCAATTAAATATGATTTATTGTTTGAAAGATTTTTAAATCCTGAAAGAATTAGTATGCCAGATATTGATGTTGATTTTGAGTATACAAGAAGAGACGATGTTTTAAATTATTGTATTCAAAAATATGGAATGAAAAGAGTAGCTCCGATAATTACTTTTGGTACATTAGGTAGTAAACAAGTGATAAGAGATGTTGGTAAAGCAATGAATATTGATAGTAAAACGATCGATTATTTAGCTAAACAACTCGATTCGCGACTTAATTTATACAATAATTATCCTAAAATAAAAAACTATATTAAAGATAATTTACAATTAAAAAAACTATATAAAATATGTTTAAAATTGGAAGGATTAAAAAGACATACTAGTATTCATGCAGCAGGAATAGTCATGGCTAAAGTCGATTTAGATGAGATAATTCCATTAACTTATCACGATCATTTTTATTTAACAGGATATTCGATGGAATATTTGGAAGATTTGGGCCTTCTTAAAATGGATTTATTAGCTTTAAAAAATCTCACCTTAATTAACGATATTTTAAAGGAAATTAATTTAAAAGACGAGGATATTCCTTTAAACGATAAAGAGGCAATTAAAATATTTACTTTAGCTGATACGAGTGGTATTTTCCAGTTTGAATCGAGCGGTATGATTAACATGTTACGAAAGTTTAAAGTTAGTAATTTTGATGATATCGTCGCTGCTATTGCCCTGTTTAGACCAGGACCTATGCAAAATATTGATACCTATATCAAAAGAAAGGATGGTTTAGAAAAATATGAGATTATCAAACCACTACAACCAATTTTAAATTCCACTTATGGAATTATTATCTATCAAGAACAAATAATGCAAATAGCCAATGTTTTGGCAGGTTATTCTTTGGCAGAGGCGGATATCTTAAGAAAAGCAATGAGCAAAAAGAAAGAAACAGATTTATTGAGAGAAAAGGATAAGTTTATCAGTCAAACAATTAAAAATGGTTACTCTAAAGAAGTAGCAACCAATATTTACAATTTGATTTTGAAATTTGCTTCATATGGTTTTAATAAAGCCCATTCAGTATCTTATGCTTTAATTTCATATAAAATGGCTTATTTAAAAGCACATTATTACGAGGTTTTTATGAAAATTCTTTTATCAATGGTAATTGGTAGTGAAATTAAAACAAGAGAATATATTAATATGTGCAAAGGTAAAATTACAGTATTAAAGCCAGATATCAATTTAAGTAGTGTTGATTATCAGTTAAAGAATAAGCAAATTATTTATCCTTTGACAAATATCAAAAATGTTGGTCTAGTTGCTGCCCGTGCTATTGTTGAAGAGAGAAACAAAGGTCAATTTAAGGATATATTTGATTTTTTTACTAGATGTTATGGTAAAACAATCAATATCAAAGTTTTAGAAAGTTTAAATAAAGCTGGTTGTTTTGAAGCATTTATAAATCAAAAAAGTTTTGATGCTAATATCGATTTATTGATCAATTATAGTGAATTAGGGAATCTTTTAGAGGATTCTTTAAAACCAGATTTGGTTAACTATCAAAATTATTCTAAACAAGAACTGATGGAAAGAGAATTAGAGGTTATGGGAATATATCTTAGTAGTCACCCTGTCAGTGATTTAAAAAAGAAAATAAAAGCTATTGATTTGAAAGATGTAGCAAAACATTTTAATGAAAATGTTACGGTTATAATCTATATTGAAAAAATTAAAAAAATTCAAACTAAGAATGAACAAGATATGTTATTTATTACCGGTAATGATGAAACATCGACTTTAGAATTTGTTTTGTTTCCACGACAGTTTTGTGATATAATGATAGGTAGTATCTATGTTGTTGATGGTAGAGTTGAGAGAAGACTTGATAAATATCAAGTTATAGTTAGCAGAATAAGGAAGGTGGAAAATGAGGAATAAAGGATTTACATTAGCCGAATTATTAGGAGTGGTTATTATTTTGGGTGTTATTGCTACTATTGCTACTATTAGTATCAGTAATAGTATGAAAAATAGCAAGGAAGAATTATATAATATTCAAATAAATAACATAATCAGTGGTGCTAAAACGTGGGCTAGTGAAAATGTATTTGATCTTCCAGCTAATGATGGTGAATCAATCACTTTAACTTTAGCACAATTAAAACAAGCAGGTTTCGTCGAAGCAGATATTACTAATCCTAAAACTAATGAACTTTTTAGTGATGGTTTGCAAGTTAAAATAACAAAAGTGGACAACAATTATAAATACGAAATTATTGAATAAGATGTATTGAGGTGATTTTATGAATATATTAGATATTTCAATTATAATATTTGTTTTATTTGGAGCAATAATTGGTTTTAAAAGGGGTTTTACTAAAGAATTACTTGAAGCAGTCGGATTTATTTTAGTTATTATTTTAGCTTATTTTCTTAAAAATCCTGTGTCAGTTTTTATGTATGAACACTTACCATTTTTTGAATTTGGCATATTAAAAAATATTGAAATTTTAAATATCTTAATTTACGAAGGTATAGCGTTTCTTATCTGCGTTGTGGTGTTGTCACTTGTTTTGAAAATACTTTTAGTAGTGACATCTATTTTTGAAAAGATGCTTAGTGCGACAATTATTTTAAGTATACCATCCAAAATAGCTGGGGCTTTCGTCGGATTACTTCACTATTTTGTAATTGTCTTCTTTATTCTTTATATTGTTTCGCTTACTGTTTTTGATGTTGATTTTATAAATGATTCAAAACTTAAATCCAAAATATTAAACAACACACCATTGTTATCGCAAATTGCTGATAAAGGAACGAATGTAATTGAAGAATTTATTGCTTTAAAGGATGAATACCAAGATGAAAACGAAACTGAATTTAGATATAAAGCGATTGAATTATTCTTAAAATACGACGTTATCACAGAAGAATCTTTGCAAAAGCTATTTGATGAAGGAAAAATTGAAAAATTTGATGGTTATAGTGACCTATTAAAAGAGAATGGAGGAGAAAGTCAAAATGGAAATTAAAAACGAGTCGGAATTTCAAACTATAATTCAAAATGATTACGTTTTAATCGATTTCTTTGCTACTTGGTGTGGTCCTTGCAAGATGTTGAGTCCTATTTTAGAAAATGTTGCATCAACGAGAGACAATATCAAAATTGCCAAAGTGGATGTTGATAAATTTACAGACTTAGCTAGAAAATATGGAGTCATGTCGATTCCAACTTTAATCTTATTTAAAAATGGGCAAGTTGTGGATACTAAAGTTGGTTTTGTTGCTGAACCACTTTTAAATGAATGGATTAATAATAATCGCTAATGCAACGTTATTTTAGTAATTTAAAACAGGATAATTATTTAATTTTAACCAAAGAAGATCTATATCATATCAAAACAGTCATGCGAATGAAACAAGGTGATAACATCGAAGTTGTCTACGATCATAAGCTGCATATTTGTCAACTTGATAACGATCAAGCTTTAATAAAAGAAGTAAATAATCAAATAACTGATAAAAAAGTCCAATATATCTTATGTGTTCCATTATTACAAGAACAAAAAATGTCGTTTGTTCTACAAAAAGCAACCGAATTAGGAGTAGATAAAATAATTCCTATTTTAACGACGAGAAGTGTTGTTAAAATAAAAGAACATCAGGAACATAAATTAAACCGTTGGTATAGAATTTGTAAAGAAGCCAGTGAACAATCTAAACGGTTAGATATTCCATTTATCGAAAAAATAACAAAGATAGAAGATTTAAAATTATCAGGTTTTAAAATAGTCCTTAGTACGAAAGAAAAAGATATGACGATTAAAAAGGTATTAAAAAATAATTTGAATTGTGATAAAATAATAATGGTGGTTGGTCCAGAAGGAGGATTGACTGATCAAGAAGAAAAAGCTTTAAATGAATTAGGATTTGTCTCAGTTACTTTAGGACAAAATATAATGCGTGTTGAAACGGTGCCTATTTGTTTGTTAAGCATTTTAAATTATGAATTGATGGTGTGATTAATATGGATGTTATTGTAGAAAATATTATAACTTATAAATATATTTATCTTGGTTTTTTGGCTTTAGCTATACTTATAATTATTTTATTAGCCCTTAAACCAAAAAAAGTTAAACCAATTAACATTACGATTGATGATGTTAAAGAAGAAAAAAATGATATTGAAAAAGTTATCGAAGCTTTAGAAGCAAACAAGACTGAAAGGCCAATGACCACATTTGAAGAAGAACAAGAGGCTAATGCTATTATCAGTTATCAGGAATTAGTTAAAGCAGTAAATGAAAAAAAAGCACATATGGATCCCAAATCAGTAACTGTTTTGGACAATTCCGAACCAGAAGTTACAAATTCGACTTCTGTTGTAGTAGAAGAACAACCAAAATTTAAAAATAGTGAATTCATTTCACCAATCTTTGGTAAAGATAGTAATAATGATGAATTTCTAAAGGAATTGAAAGATTTTAGAAGTAATTTATGAAATATTTTATAATTAATCTAGGATGTAAAGTAAATACTTATGAAGCGAAAGTCATGAGTGATTTATTGGATAATGCTGGGTATATCAAGGGAAGTATTGACGATTCAGATATTTATATTGTCAATACTTGTTTTGTTACTAATATTGCAGAACATAAATCACTAAAAATGATTAACAGGGTAATAAAACATCATCCGAAGTTAGTAATCGCTGTTGGTTGTTTAGCGCAGATAAAAGGTCTTGATTTGTTACAAATTGGTGTCGATATTGTCATTGGAAATAAAGATAAAACTAAAATTGTTGAATATATTAAACACTATCAAAATAAAATTTGTAAATTATATGATTTGTCCAATGTCCCTTTTGAAAATATGCAATTAAATAATTTTGATAAAACAAGAGCTTTTGTTAAAATTCAAGATGGCTGCAATAACTTTTGCTCTTACTGTATTATACCTTATACTCGAGGTAGTGTTCGAAGCAAAAAGAAAGAAGATGTCTTAAACGAAATAATAAATTTAGTTAACTATGGTCATAAAGAAATAGTATTGACGGGAATTCATACTGGTAATTATCATGATTTGGACTGCGATTTTGCTGATTTATTAGAAAATATTGTTAAACTACCTCGCTTAAAAAGATTGCGAATTTCTTCGATTGAGATTACAGAAATAACTGATCGTATTATAAATATTATCAAAAATAACGATATTTTAGTTGATCATATGCATATTCCTTTGCAATCAGGATCTGATCGTATTTTAAAACTTATGAATCGTAAATATGATGTTGAATATTTTATTGATAAAATAAACAAACTAAGAATGATTAGACCAGAAATGTCGATAACCACAGATGTCATAGTTGGATTTCCTTCAGAAACTGACGACTTATTTAATGAAACTATTGCGACGATAAATAAAATCAAATTTTCTAAACTTCATGTTTTTCCTTATTCGCTTAGAGAAGGAACTAAAGCTAGTGAAATGGATAATCAGGTATCTTCAATGGTGAAAAAAGAAAGAGTTAAAACTTTATTATCCTTATCAAAAGAATTAGAAGTAGAGTATATGCATAAGTTTATCGGACGAGAATTAGAATTTATTCCTGAAACATATCAAAATGGATATTTGTTTGGTCATACTGGTAATTATTTATCAATAAAAACTAAAGGGGAAAAAGAACTAATCAACAAAATTGTCAAGATAAAAGTAGTAGATGTGAGTTATCCTTACTGCTTGTCAAATATATGTAAAGATACAGTTGACATTAATTAGTGGTTATAATATACTGAAAATAGGGTGATTGTCATGGCAGAATATGCTTTAACTAAAGTTAATCAATATTATAGTTTTAAAGATCTAAGTCCAGAAATTTATCGTAGTTTTGTAACCTATGGTGAAGCTGGTCTTTGTCATGGAATGATTAGAAGTAAAAAAATGTTATCTAAGAACAACTCTTACGTTTCAATTATTTTTGGCCCAACTTATTATACAAAGAAAATATATGACAATTTTAAGAAGGATAAATCTAGAATTCTTACTTTAGGAGTGGAATTATCTAGAAAAGGAATTGAT
>CALVKK010000021.1 GCA_944332645.1 uncultured Bacilli bacterium | reverse complement strand
GTCCTTTATTAGTTCCACTTATTGAGGCAAATAAAGATACTACTGTTGAATTGCAAGAGTACTTAAAAAAATTGCCAAAGGACATTGATGCTTTAGTCTTGGGTTGCACACATTATCCTATTTTAATAGATCAAATAAAAAGAGAAATTCCTAACGTCAATATCATAAATATGGGACAGATTTTATGTGAAGATTTAAATATATTTAGTGGTAAAGAAACAAAGATAAGACTTTACTTTGGAAAAGTGGATCATCAATTAATTGAAAATATTAATAGAATAATAACAAAAGATTATCAGTTGGAGGAAATTTATGCCGGAGTTACCAGAAGTAGAGACAGTTAAAGAAGTACTAAAAGAACAAATTTTAAATCAAAAAATATTAGATGTAAACGTTAATTATCCAAATATAATCGAACGTCCTACAGTGGATGAATTTATAAAGAAAATAAAAGGTCAAACTATTACCGATATTAAAAGAAGAGGTAAGTGGTTGTTATTTGAATTAAACGATTATTATTTATTGTCTCACCTTAGAATGGAAGGTAAATATTATATTAAAAATTCAGATGATGAAATTACTCGCCATCAACATGTTATATTTAAATTTAAGGACTTTGAATTAAGATATAATGATACTCGTAAGTTTGGACGTATGTATTTATTAGATAAAAAAGGTGTTTATGATATTAAACCTTTAAATGAATTGGGATATGAACCATGGGATGAAAATTTAAAAAGTAGTTATTTAAAAGAAAAATATAAGAACAAAAAATTGCCAATTAAAACAGTTTTATTAGATCAATCAATAATGGTTGGAATAGGTAATATCTATGCCGATGAGATTTTATATTTAAGTAAAATAAATCCTTATAAGCAATCTAGTTGTTTGAATGATGAAGAATTAAATAATATTATTAAATACACTAAAATGGTTTTAGAAAAAGCGATTAAATTAGGTGGAACGACCATTAAAAGTTATACTTCAAGTGAAGGAGTACATGGAAGATTTCAAAATGAATTATTAGTTCATACCAAAGAAACATGTCCTCATTGCCACAAGAAGATCGTCAAAGTAAAAATTAATGGAAGAGGAACATATTATTGTGATAATTGTCAAAAATAAAAGAAGCTATTTAGGCTTCTTTTATTTCCATAATGATTGGTAATATTGTCGGTTTTCGTCCAGTTTTTTCATATATGTAAGGTAATAATTCAGAAATGATTACCGACTTTAATTCGTTATTATGTCCTTTTAACTTTTCTTCAATAATTTGTTTTGATTTATTTTGTAGATCATGTACTAATTGAATATTATCATTTACTAGGATAAATCCTCTTGTTGTTACATTAGGAATAGTAATTAATTTATTATTTTTAATCGTTAATGTAACAATAACAATACCGTCTTGACTCATGGATTTTCTTTCTTTCATAACAACATTATCAACATCACCAATTCGATTACCATCGACATAAGAATCCCCAGCTTGAATTGGTTGACCAATAGTAACTTTTCCATTTTTGATATTTAAAACATCACCGTTACCTAAAACAAAGGTGTTTTCCTTTGGAATATCACACATGATACCAATATCAGCATGTTTTTTAAGCATACGATATTCACCATGAACTGGCATGAAATATCTAGGTTTAATTAATCTAATCATCAGTTTTAATTCCTCTTCACTAGCATGTCCTGAAGTATGAACATCACTTAATGAGGTATTAGTATAAACTTTGACTCCTCTTAAGTATAATTTGTTGATTGTTCTTGAAATACTTACAGCGTTACCAGGAATAGCTGATGAAGAAAAGATAACCGTATCATTATTTTTTAATTTTATGTTTTTATGATTGCCATTAGCAATTCTACTTAAAGCAGCTAAAGGTTCGCCTTGACTACCAGTACACAAAAGACAAACTTTATTATCAGGCATGCTATTAGCTTCTTCTGGAGTTATAAAGATGCCTTTGTTTTTAATGTAGCCACCTTCGATTGAAATTTCAATATTATTATTCATACTTCTACCAAAGATAGCTATTTTACGATTGTTTCTTTTGCATGTATCGACAATATGTTTTAAACGATAGATATTTGAGGCAAAAGTGGCAATTATAATTCGACCTTGATGTTTTTTAAATATATCAGATAAAGCTTCATCGACTTTGGATTCACTCGCTGATATACCTTGCACTAAAGCATTAGTACTATCACTCAGTAATAATGTTACACCTTTTTTTCCAATTTCGGCCATTTTATGCAGATTAGCCATTGGTCCGATTGGAGTGAAATCAAATTTAAAATCACCAGTTGTGACGATTGTTCCGTTAGGAGTATGGATACATATTCCATGACTATCAGGAATCGAGTGTGTTGTCATAAAAAATTCAACACTAATATGTTTAAATTTTATTCGTGATTTTTCATTATAAACAAATAAATTTTTATATTGAATATTTCGTTCTTCTAGTTTTTTGCGAATCAAGCCAATTGCTTGATTAGGAGCATATATGGCAGGTATATTGACTTTTTGCAATAAAAAAGGAATAGCACCAATATGATCTTCATGTCCGTGGGTGATAAATAAGCCTTTTATGTTTTTTTCATTTTTTTTAAGAAAAGTAAAGTCAGGGATTATATAATCAATGCCCATATTATCATCAGGAAAACTAACACCAGCATCAATAATTATAATTTCATTGTCATGCATGATGCAGTACATATTTTTACCGACTTCACCTAATCCGCCTAAAGCAAATACTTTAGTAATGCATTCTTTAAACATTTTTCCTCCTTTCTTTTTAAGAATTATGACTATATAATTATACATTTTTTCTTTCTGTTTGTCAAAACAAGTTTCAATTAAATGTTAAAGAAAAAATAGACATTAATATTTTTTTTTGTTATAATAGTTTAAGGTGAAATAAATATGGGATTATTTGACAAATTCAAACAAATATTTAGTAATTCTAGCAAAAAAGAATTAGAAGTTTATTCTGAAGGAATGCAAAAAACTAGTAAAGAATTTGTAAATAGAATAAGTCTTTTGAACCGAAAGTATAAAAAAGTTAGTGACGAATATTTTGAAGAATTAGAAGAAATATTTATTATGGCGGATATAGGTGTCAAGACAGTAATGAAGTTTATCGATAAATTAAAAAAAAGAGTTAAGTCGGAAAATATCAGTGATTCTAAAGATTTAATGGATGTTATTATCGACGAGATGTTTATTCTTTATGTTAATAATGATATCATCGTTAATAAAATTAATTATGCCGATACAAATCCGACTGTTATTTTGTTTGTTGGTGTCAATGGTGTCGGGAAGACAACTAGCATTGGTAAAATTGCTCATCGACTAAAAAAGCAAAATAAAAAAGTTTTATTAGTAGCTGGAGATACTTTCAGAGCAGGAGCGGTCGAACAGATAATCGAATGGGGTAAACGTATTGATTGCGAAGTTGTGTATAGTGACAGTAAGGATGCTTCTAGCGTGATTTATGATGGATTAACTAAAGCCAAAAATGAAAACTATGATGTCGTTTTGATCGATACAGCTGGGCGGTTACAAAATAAAATAAATTTAATGAACGAATTAGATAAGATAAATAGAGTAATTGGTAAGTTAGTTGATGGTGCACCCCATGAAACTTTATTAGTTATCGATGCAACTACTGGTCAAAATGGTATTAGCCAAGCTAAGAGTTTTAAAGAAATAACCAACATTACAGGTATTATTTTAACTAAACTCGATGGTACGGCTAAGGGGGGGATTGTTTTAGCGATAAAAGAAGAAGTCAGTATTCCCGTTAAATTTGTTGGTTTGGGTGAAAAAGAGGAGGACTTAGCAGTCTTCGATATTGAAAAATATATATATGGATTATTTGGAGGAGAAAATGAAAAATAAGTTAGAAATTAACACAATAGAACAAATCACGATGCTATTACAAATATCTTTAGCAATATTTTTGGTTAGTTTTGGGGTGGCCAGTTTATTTGCGGCAGAATTATTTATTATCTGCCAGGTTTTAATAGGTTTGCTTATGTTTATTATCGCATATAATAATCAAAAAATATATAAAAGAAAATATATGACACCTATTTATCTAGGACTAGGTATCATTATAATTGCTTCAGCTTTTTTCGGATAAAATGGAAAACCAAATTTTTTTATCTAAGTTATTTGATTATTATGGTGAGTTATTGACAGATCATCAACGGAAATATTTTAAGGATTATTATTTTGATAATCTTACTTTGAGTGAGATGAGTGAAATTTATCAAATAAGCCGCAATGCTATTCATAAAACATTAAAAGAGACAACTGAAAAATTATTATATTATGAGGATAAACTAAAATTATTGGTCAAATATGAACAAATAAAAAACATCATCGACAAATTAGATGATGATATAAAAAATAAAATTTTTGACCTGATTTAAACACCGATTTTAGTGTTTTCTGTAAATAATTGTTTTACACTGATATCTAAAGCTTTAGCTATTTTCGAAAATGAGTTAAAAGTGATATTTTTAAATTCTTTTCCTGATTCTAGCTGTTTTATATAGGAAACACTTAAATCAGATTTTTCAGCTAGTTGTTCTTGTGTCAAATTCGCTTTTATTCTATAGTATTTTATATTTTTTGTTAAAACTTTATATTCATTTAGTCTTTCCATTTCATCACCTCAAAATTGGAAAAGATTACCAATTATATTTTCTCATAAATTTGTATATTTTACAGTACACTATCAGTGCACTATGTGTTATAATGGTTATAAGGAGTAATAATATGAATTTTAAATTAAAGCAAACCAGGCAAAAAAAAGGTTATACAGCTAAGTATATGGCAGAAAAGTTAGGGATAAGTAAACCTTTTTATTCACAAATAGAAAATAATAAGCGCAGTTTATCCTATAATATGGCGGTAAAAATCGCTGATATTTTAAAAACAAAGCCAGATCGTTTATTTTATGATGATTTTAAAAAAAGAATTCAATAAAATTCTTTTTTTTATTTGTGAAATATGATATTATATTATGGGAAAAGGAGTGATAACAATGACAACTTCTTTATTGCCACTTGATAATTTTGTGGTTATTAATAAAACTATTTTAAACGATCAGGATCGTTTAGTTTTAATGCTTTTATATCAACCGATAATTGGAGGTATTGGAATAAGTCTTTATTTTACTTTGTGGAGCTTTTTAGACCAAAATAAAATTAACTCATCTGGTAATATTCACAGTGATTTAATTACAAGTATGCAAATGAAGATCGAAGATATAAAAGAAGCAAGGGAAAAATTAGAGGGAATCGGCCTTGTTAAAACATATTTAAAAGAAGGTGAAGTAAACAGTTATATATATGAATTATACAGTCCTTTATCTGCTTATGAATTTATCAATAATCCAATTTTAAATACGGCATTATACAATAATTTAACTAAAAAAGAGTATAGTAGAATTATCGAAACATTAGCGATTCCTAAAATTGATTTGAATGGATATAAAAACATATCGTGTAGTTTTAAAGATGTTTACAATTTTTTGGAGTCAGAAAAAGTGGATAATAAAAATATTAGAAAAATTAATCATTTAGATTTAGCATTTGAGCCAACAATTAATTTTAATGAGGTTTTAAGTCTGATTCCTGAAGGAATGTTGAATCTAAAAAACATTTCAAATGAAAATAAAGAAATAATTTATCAATTATCGTTTGTTTATGGTTTAGATAACGAAGCAATGAGTGAAATAATTAAAAACAGTATTGTTAATTACCGCATAGATATAGATTTATTAAAGGATAATTGTCGCAGTTTCTATAAATTTGAACATAAAGGCAAAATTCCTAGGGCAGTATTTCAAAGTCAACCTTTGTGTTTAAGACAGGATAAAGTTGAAGATTCTCGTAAATCAAAATTGATTAATCAATTTGAAAAAGAAAATCCTTACGATTTCTTAGCTTCTAAACAGGGAGCTCGCCCAACTAAAAAAGATTTAGAAATTATCGAATATCTAATTATTGATCAGAAATTAAATCCTGGTGTGGTTAATGTTTTGATTGATTATGTTCTTAAGATTAACAATAACAAATTAGTTAGAAGCTTTGTTGAACAAATAGCTGCGCAGTGGAAAAGAAGTAAAATTACGACGGTTAGTGATGCGATGGATATTGCCATGAATGAATATGATAAGAATAAAACTAAAACTAAAAAGAATTTAAGTGTCAAAGAAATAGTGCCACAGTGGCTTACTAAGGATATAACGGAAGAATTACTAACTGATGAAGAACTGGTACAATTTGAAAAGGAGTTGGGTCGATGATTAACGTTTCTGATAATTTAAAATATGATAAACGAAAACTTAAAGAATCGTATCAAGATGCTTTGAAAAATAAAGATTTTCAACAATTTGTGTCGAAGTTAAATATTGATGAAGAAATTTTGATGCAATATACATCAATTTTAGATGAATGTGCGCAGGAATATGATCATTGCTTGAATTGTAGTGGATTAGGTGATTGTAAGAACAAAATACTTGGCTATATTTACTTACCTAAGGTAGTTGGTCAAACTTTGCAATTTCGTTATAAACCATGTCGTTATAAAGTTAATCGAGATAAAAAATATTCCTTTTCTAAAAATGTTAAGTATTATAACTTACCAAGTTCATATGTTGAAGCTAGTTGGGATAATGTCGATAAAAGATTAGTTGGTCGTAAAGAAGTGATTTTATGGTTAAACAATTTTATTGCTCAGCCTTCTTTTAAAGGATTGTATTTAACTGGTAACTTTGGTTGCGGTAAAACATATCTAGTGGTGGCGACTTTTAATGAATTAGCTAAAAAAGGAATTAAAAGTGCTGTAATTTTTTGGCCAGAGTTTATTAGAAATTTAAAATCTTCTTTTGCTGACGATTATGAAGATAAGATAGAATATATTAAAAATGTTCCTTTGCTATTAATCGATGATTTAGGGGCTGAAGCTATTACACCTTGGTCAAGAGATGAAATCTTATGCCCTATTTTACAGCATCGGATGGATAATAATTTGACAACTTTTATAACTTCTAATTTTTCTTTAACTAATTTGGAGCAACACCTAGCGCAGACTAAGGATGGCGTCGAGGTAGTTAAGGCTAAAAGAATTATTGAAAGAATAAAATTTTTAACTGAGGAAAAGGAAATGATTAGTAAAAACATGAGGAAATAATTCTTGTGTTTTTTAGTACAAACACATATACAACAATTTAACTACTTCATATTATAAAATAGGTAAGGGGGATTAAAATGTTTAATAAAAGAGCATGTTGTTGTAATAAGATGATGCAACAACCAATGGAACCTATTTATGAACCTATGATTAATAATTGTGTGGAAAAAGATTTTTATTGTGAAGTACCACATATTTGTCCAATAAATACACATACCATTAATCGTGTTCATTATGTTCATAGTTACACTCCAAAATATACTTGTACTGAAGAAACACAAATTATCAATGATGATTGTGGCGGATGTAATATGTTTCGATAAAAAGTAGTTAAGCTACTTTTTTTATATATGAAGTGCAATATTAAAAATTTGTAAGTCATATTATAAATTATTGAAAACAGTTGCCTTTTTTAGTATAATAACAGTAAGGAGTAGAATAGATTCAAATCTATTATATTATAAAGATGAAAGCATTAACAATTAGGCAACCGTGGGCCGATTTAATAGTTAACGGTTATAAAAAATATGAATTTAGAAGTTGGAAAACCAATTATCGAGGGAAGATTTTGATTCATGCTGGCATGTCGCTGGGAAAATATCAAGTTGAAAAATTTAAAGACTATAAGTTGTCATTAAACAAAGGTGCCATTATCGGTGAGGCTGTTATTACCGATTGTATTTTAGTCGATGAAGATTTTGCAAATAGACTAAATGAAATAGAACCATTAGTTTATGGTCAAAGTGGTCATGTTGAAAAATATGCTTGGAAATTAGAAAATGTTAAAAAATATGATAGTCCAATAATAGTAAAAGGGAAATTAGGTTTGTGGAATTATGTAGGAGATGTTGATAAATGATGCATGAAATGAGATTAAATTATGAGCCGTTTGAACTTATTAAAAATGGTTCAAAAACAATCGAGTTAAGACTTAATGATGAAAAAAGAAAACTTATTAAAGTTGGCGATATAATTAGATTTACTAATATTATTACAAATGAACAGTTAGAAACTAAAGTGATTGCTTTACATAAATATGATAGCTTTAAAAATTTATATAGAAGTTTAGATAAAATAGCTATTGGTTATCAACAAGATGAAGTAGCCGATTATAAAGATATGGAGTTATATTATTCCAAAGAAGAACAAGAACAATATGGCGTGGTGGGAATCGAACTAACTTTATTAAAAAAATGTAAAAATATAATATATAATAATGATAATTTAAAAATAAACGATATTAATAGGATTGTCAAAAGAGCTAAAATTATTTTTGAAAACGCTGAAAGTCAGTTAATTTTATGCCATTCTAATGGCAATTACTTTCTTTTAGGTGGACATGTCGATGGCAATGAGACTGATATGGAATGTTTATATAGAGAAATATTAGAAGAAACAGGCGCCGAAATAAAATTTCAAACATTAAGTCCTTTCATAACTATTAAATATTTTAATAAAGATTATCCAGAGACTAAAACAAATTCACTTACGATTGCTAATTATTATTATTTAAATTATAATTTAGAACCAAAAAGTGCAAAGCAAAATTTGACCGAAGATGAAATTAAAGGTGGCTTTAAATTAGATTATATAGATAAAAATGAAGTCATAGGCATATTAGAAAGATCATTAGCAAGTTCAACTAGAAAAGGTGTTACGTTAGATACGATTGAAGTTATTAAAGAATATTTAAAGATTATTAAATAAAAAAAGGCAAATAATTTGCCTAATAATCAATCTTAAATATGTTTGCAAAGTAGTTTAACTACTTTTTTATTATAAAATTTTAAAGATTGATTATAAAAATAAAAAACTATAAAATTATTTTGTAATCAAATAATATGTTGATTCTACATCACTATTAAATTCTAATAATAGTTGATATTTGCTATAACCAGAATGTTCTAACACTTGGTTTAAAATTTCATCTTTGTTTAACCAGTTTTTTATACATAAAATAAATTCATTTGATTCATTTAATTCAGGATTATTCAACAATTCAAAATCGTGAATATTTTTATTTAAAATAAGTGAAGCTTTGTATGTAGCAAATTCCGGCATTTGACTTAAATGTGTAAAATAGTTGTCAAAAACATAAACAAAGTATTTATCGCTATTATCATTAGCTAACTGCATTACTTGTTCATAATCTTTATATAAATAGACAGGCGTGCTGTTATATAAACCGTGAATACTTAAAAGAAGACTAATTGTTAAAGTAATAATGAAGACAGTTTTTTTGGTAAAGATAAAAGTTAAACAATAAAATATAGCTATTGCGATAACTGGAAATAATAACATTATATAGCGTGAAGTGTAGTTTTCTCCAAGAAAAGGAGCAATTTTAGAAACAATAACAATAAAGAGAATAATAGGAAAGATAATTACTACTAAATTTAACTTTTCTGTTTGATTAATTTTATGTAACTTTCTTTTCCATATTTTATAAATTAAAACAATTATCAAAGCTCCTAATAGGATTAAAATAATATTTTGAAGACTAAATAATTTAATAATCTGATTACCATAATATTGTAAATTTTCTAAAAATGTCTTAGTGTGGCCATCAGTACTACCTAGACCACGATAAGAGAAAAAAATATCTTCAATACTAAATGGATAAAAGACAATTCCTAGGATGGCAGCAATGAAGTGAACTTTGAAAAAATCAAACCATTTTTTATACTGTTTTTTAAAGATCAAATAAATTGATATCACAATAAATATTAAAACTACATATATACAGAAATAATATTGGGTAAGAAAGCCCATAAAAATAGTCAAAATTAATGAAATCTTATCATTTAATGTAAAATCATCTTTGATATATTTAATAATATAATATAAGTATAATATGCTGAAAAATGTTAGCATCATATACATTCTTTGGAACATGACGGTGCTGATGGCAGCCATACTAGCACCATATAATATCATTGTTGGGATAGTAGTTTCTTTATGGTTTAGTTTGTCCATAATTTTTTTAATAACTATTAAAGTACCAATAAAGAAAGCCAAATTGATAAAAAAGATAATATATTTAGAAAAACTACCATAAAACAAGGTTGAAATAAAATGAACTAAAAAATAAAACAGAGGTGGATGAACATCCTTAGCTTGATTATAATAAACAGAGAAATAATTGAAGATGTCTTCTTTTTGGATAGCCAAATATTCCAAGGCATCGTCTTTAGTTCGCCAAGTGGGAATTTCTTGAGCTAAAACTTCATCTTTGGTAAATTTGTCAGGTTCTAACAAAAATGTTTTTAGTTTGATGATTCGGTCTTTGACGCTTCCTGTTAAAACTTGTTGATATAATATATCTTGACCAGCTTCCGCATAACCAAACCAACGAAAAACATTATCATATTTATAATTACTAGATCCATAGGAAAATATTTCATCTTCATGAAAACCGTGCTTTTGATTAATGAAGAAAAACATTAGTGAACATAATAAAACAATAGTTAAAATAATATATTTATTAGTTTTTAGATAGTTTTTCATAAAATCACCAATCTAATTATATCACATTTGTAAATATTCTTCCAAGGTGATATTGTTTTCATAAATATATTGTGCTGCATCAATACCGACATAACGATAATGCCATGGTTCATATTTAAAACCAGTAATATGTTCTTTACCTTTAGGATATCTTAAAATAAATCCATATTTATGAGCGTTATTTTTAATCCAATCAAATTCTTTGGTATTTTCAAATTGATCATAATCCTTGTTTTCTCCTTCAACATCAACAGCTAAGCCAGTTTGATGTTCAGAGTGACCGGGTTTGGCAGAACAATTTAAAGCATATTCCAATCCTTTTTCCTTAACATAATAGTTAAATAATTCATTTTGATAATTGTAATCACGATATGCAGAAATTGCAACGATTCGGTATCCTAAGTTACTAGCGTCATCACTTAACTTTTCGAAGGCTTCTTTAGCTTCCTTTTGTAAGTATTTATCACTATTAGCATATTTTAATGAAATACTTTCTAAATTTTTAGGAATATAGCTAGAAGTTAGTTGATTGTTTTTATTGACTAGCACTAATAAATCATCAGGATTTTCTACCAATTTTATATTTTGATAAAATTCCTCTTTGACATTAATATCTTTAGTGAAAAAAAGTAAAATTAATATTCCTAAGACAATATAATAAGCTTTTTTTAAATTTTTATCCATGGTATTCACCTAATTAATTATATGCAATAAACAAAATTTAGGTTATAACATATTGTTACAAATTATTTGATATATGGTATAATTAAAATGGTGAAACAAATGAAAAAGAATTTAGTCTACTTGGGGGTTATTTTTGTAGTTGCTTTTTTTACGATGATGCCGATGTTTACCAGTGAGTATAAATCTAGTCACGACACTAAATTTCACTTAACCAATATTGATAGTCTAACAGAACAAATAAAAGATGATTTTTTGTTTCCTAGTAAAATAATTGGTCAAGTTGGTAATAATTTTGGTTATGGTACGGAATTGTTCTATCCTCCTTTAAGTCATTATTCGACGGCCTATATTAATGTAATTTTTAACAATCCTGTGATCAGTATTAAGATAGTTCATTTTTTAGGTTTGTTTTTGTCGGGAATGACGATGTTTTTCCTAGCCAAACGATTATCCGACAATAGTGAAATCGGACTGTTATCGGCGGTTATTTACATGTTATTTCCATATCATTTGTCCAATGTTTATATTCGTGATGCTCTAGGTGAAAGTTTATTTTTTGTATTTTTGCCATTGATCTTTTTAGGATTATATGAATTGTTTAACGATAATCTTAAAAAGTTTTATCCGATTTTTATCGTCGGATATGTTTTTGCAATGTTGTCGCATTTGATTATGACGGTTTATCTAACAGTTATTATTTTAGTATTTCTAATAGTTAAATATAAAAAGACACTTAAATATCTAAAACCTTTGATTATTGCAGCTTTGTTTATTTTAACGATTACTTCACCTTATACAGTTGGATTATTGCAACAGAAAATATTAGGGAACTACAACGTTTTTGTCGATGGAGTGATGGTTCAGGGAACTTGGGGTAATGCGCTTAATCCATTTGAGTATATTTTAGTTTTTAAAAATATGGGTAATGGTGAAATTAAGTTTTATATCGATATAATTGTTTTAATTATGTTGTTGTTAACCTTTAAAAACTATAAAAAATATAATAATAAGTATTACAATTATATTTTGGTATTTGGTATAGTTTGTTTTATTTTATCAAGTCAAATATTTCCATGGGATATTCTTCCAAAATCACTTCGTTTAATTCAATTCCCATGGCGATTTGTCACTTTCATTTCCTTGGTAGTTAGTTTACTAGCACCACTTTGTCTTCGCAATTTTAAAGATAAAAAAGTGTTGAGTTTGATTTTGATTATTGTTATGCTTTTATTAGCGCAACCTAATTTACGTCAAGCGACAAATGAAATAATCAATGTCGATAATCTTGAATACTGGTATGGTGTTGGTGTCCAAAGAGAATATACTCCTGTTAATACTGTCAATAATTTAGATTATTATAATAATCGTAGTCAGGATATTTTAATCAAAGAAGGAGAAGGAACTGTTAATTTAATGATAAATAAGGTTCCTTATCTAGAATTTGAGATAACTGGTCAAGTTACAGTTGAATTACCTAGACTTTATTATGTTGGTTATACTTTAATCGATAGTAATAATAACAAAGTAAATATTTATGAGAATGAAAATGGGTTTATTGAAACTAAGGTTAGTGAAGGAACTTATAAATTAGATTTTACAGGAACTAATTTTGATAAAATAGCAAGTATTGTATCTTTTCTTAGTTGTCTAATTTTAGTTGTGTTTGTGTGGAGGAAAAAATGAAGATAAGTGTTGTTGTACCATGTTATAATGAAGAAGAATCATTACCAATTTTTTATAAAGAAATAAAAAAAGTAATGAAACAGATAAAAAAGGCAAAGTTTGAATTGATTTTTATCAATGACGGATCAAAAGATGCAACTTTGGATATTTTAAGGAGTTTAGCTCGTAACGATAAAAAAGTTAGATATATTTCTTTTTCGAGAAATTTTGGTAAAGAAGCTGGTATTTTAGCAGGACTAGAAGTGGCTACAGGTGATTATATATGTATGATGGATGCTGATTTACAAGATCCTCCTTCATTATTAATCGAAATGTATGATACGTTACAAAATTCTGATTATGACTGTGTTGCAACGCGTAGTGTTTCAAGAAATGGTTATTCATTTTTTAGAAAATTATTTACTAAATGGTATTATAGAATTATCAATAAAATTTCTAAAACAGAAATTGTCGACGGGGCTCGTGATTTTAGATTGATGACTCGTCAAATGGTTGATGCTATTTTGTCTTTAAAAGAATATAATCGCTATTCAAAAGGTATTTTTAGTTGGGTTGGTTTCAATACGAAATGGTTAACTTTTGAAAATCAGGAAAGAGTGGCAGGAACAACTAAATGGAATTTTTGGAAATTATTTGCTTATTCAATGGAGAGCATTATTGGTTTTTCAACAGTTCCTTTATTGATATCTTCAATAGCTGGGATATTGTTTTGTATTATCTCATTTATCATGATTATCGTTATTATTTGTAAGACACTGATATTTGGTGATCCGGTGTCTGGTTGGCCAAGTACAGTTTGTATTATCTTCTTTGTTAGTGGTATTCAGTTATTTTGTTTAGGGATTATGGGACAATATTTAGCTAAGACTTATTTAGAAGTTAAAAATCGGCCTATTTATATTATCAAGGAGACCGAAAAAGATGTTAAGTAGAATATATAAAAAATATAAGGAAATAATCAATTATTTGATTTTTGGTGGATTGACAACTTTAGTATCGATTGGCACTTATGCTTTGTTTACAATAGTTTTTAAGATTGATTATTTAGTTAGTAATGTTTTATCTTGGATAATTGCGGTATTGTTTGCTTTTATAACTAACAAATTATTTGTTTTTGCAAGTAAAAGTAGAAGCAAAAAGCAAGTTTCTAAAGAGATTGTTAGTTTCTTTTTCTTTAGAATTGTTTCATTAGGTATTGAAATGATTATTATGTATGTATTTGTGGATTTGCTATCTATTATTGATTTAATATCTAAAGTAATTGCTCAA
>CALVKK010000020.1 GCA_944332645.1 uncultured Bacilli bacterium | reverse complement strand
ATATTTTTTTGCATATATCAATGTTTTTGTATCAAATAGTGGATTTATTAATTTATATGTTTTCTCATTTACATCACTATCAAAAAAATCATTTTTATATTGATAATTACTAATTAAACAACCTCTATTTGATTCATTCGAACTATAAATAGTCATTCTATTTTTAACTATTTCGATACAAACATTATCTTCATAAGAAATTTTATCTAAATAATCGACATCTTCATCGTAATTTCTAATAATTTCTAATGTTGTTTTTTTTATTTGATCAGTTTTACTAAGCTCATAATATTTATTAATAAAAATTACTTGAAATAACCATAAAAATAATACTATCATTAAAGTAAATATGATCAAATATAACCAAATATGAGATTTTAAAGAGTTTTTATTTAATTTCAAATTTATAACCCATTCCTCTTACTGTTTGAATCAAATCACGATAGTCACCTAAATTATTTCGCAACATTTTTATATGAGTATCAATAGTTCTATCATCTCCAAAAAAATCATAACCCCATATTTTAGATAATAATTCTTCTCTTGATAAAGCTACATTTTTATTATTTATAAAATAAACTAATAAATCATATTCTTTTGGCGTTAATTTAATTTCTTCATTTTTAATATAAACAACATGTCCTTTAAAATCAACCTTTAAATCTTGGTAAATATATGCATCGGTTAAATTGCTAAATCTTTTAGTGACAGCTTTTATTCTAGCCATTAATTCTTTAGGGCTGAAAGGTTTAGTTACATAATCATCAACACCTAAATCGAATCCTATTAATTTATCATATTCTTCATTTCTAGCGGATAAAATAATAGTTGGAATATTATATTTTTTAATTTCATTATAAGCAGTTAATCCATCCATATTAGGCATCATTATATCTAATATTACAATATCAACTTGATTATTTTTTATTATATTTAAAGCTTCTTTACCATCAGATGCTTCTAAAACATTATAATCTTCGTTTAAACAATATTCTTTAATTAAAATTCTAATTCTTTCTTCATCATCTACAACTAATACTGTCATTATCTCACCTCTTTATTAATTATACACTAAAAATGTGAAATATAAATGAAAAATAGATTTGAAAATCAAATCTATTTAGCTTTATTTAATGCATCTTCTAAAGCTTTATACAATGCATCTACTTTAATTGTACACTTACTGATAGCATCAGTATAACCATCCTCATCTAAATTCAAAAAATCGATTCCTTGATTGTCTATAATAGCCTGCTCTAATGCTTCAACTTGTTCATACCACTCATATTTAGCAGCACCGTATTGACTATTACCTGCTTTCATTCCATACTCATTACCTAGATTTTTTTTAGTAGTCTCAACTCCGTTTTTAGTATAAGTAGTATCTAAATAAACATCTGTGATTTTGCCTTCAGCATCGATCGTAATTCTAGCAGTAGCAATATTTTCTTCTCCACCGTAGGTATCGATTGCACTTCCTTCAAACGTCCCCTCTTTTAATTTATTATCTTTACCACATCCAACAACATTAAAACACATCATTCCTAACAATAAACCTAATAAAATTTTATTCATTAACATCATCTCCTACTATATATAGTATATAATAATTTTATTCAAAGAACAATATATCATTGAAATACTTGATTAAATGTTTACAGATAATGCCAACTAATAAACCAGATGGAATTGCAAATAATAATAACCAAGGTAAGTAATAAATCATCGCATCTGTTCTTAAAATTAAAACTGCCATAATAATTTGACCTACACAATGAGCAACAGATCCAACAATACTAACACCAATGATCGATAGCTTAAAAAACTTCTTTGCCAAATACATAAAAATAATACTTAATAGCACGCCTAAAAGGCTAAAAAAGAAAGTAGTACTAAATAGCCCAGTTCTTAAAATTCCAACTAAAAAAACTCTTAAAACACCTACATAAAAAGCATCTTTTAACTCATATTGATAAATTATAAATAAAGTTACAATATTGGCTAGCCCAACCCTTAACCCAGGAATATTGGTTTCAAAAAGTGGTAAAGATGTTTCTAAAATATTTAAAGCAACTGATAAAGCTAATAAAATTGATAACCTAGTAAATTTCTTCATTTTAGCTCACCTCAACATCGATGTTTTCGTTTGGTAAATCAATGATTATCTTATTTGGTAAACAAATAATTGATTGACCAGAATTAGAAATAAAACCTTGTTTTGAACATAAGTGGCGAGGGCTGTTTTCTTCAACAACTCTTATTTTATTGTCTATAACTTCAATTTTAACAATACCATTATCACCATTTACCACATATTGCTGATCGATTGTCAAATCAATAGTCATTATCAAATCATTGGCATGATAAACATAAGCGATGTTAGTTGTAGATTTGTTTAAAAAGTAAATTAAGAATAATATGCCACTTAAGATTAAAATTGTACTAATCAATATCCAATCATTTTTATTCATAACTAAAACCATCGCTTTTTATTATTGCATTTTCATTAGTATACCAAATAACATCTACATCATAATCTTTAATAAATTCTTTTCCAGTTTCAACATCCATAAGAAATAGGATAGTCGATAAAGCATCACATTGCCCACTATCTTTTCCAATTACAGTTACACTTTTTACAAAATCAGATGGATATTTTGTGTTTGGATCAATGATGTGATGATATAAAATTCCATTATATTCAACAAATCGTTCATATCCTCCAGAAGTAACAACACTAATATTTTCACCTTTAATTATCTCAAATGTTTCATTTGAATTAACTGGGCTAGCTATACCAATATTATAATATCCTTTATAACTTTTTCCAACTTTAACATTACCACCAGCATTGATTAAATAATATTCTAAGTCATTTTCTTCAAGATATTGACCTGCTAATTCCGTCACATAACCTTTAACAAAAGAACCAAGATCAATACTAGGATTATTATTTAAAAGTTGATTACCTTCTAATTTAATTTGATTAATATCAATGTTAATATTGTCTAAATCAGTTGGTAAAGAAATTGGGTTAGTCCTAAAATCGTGCCATATTTTAGTAAGTTTACCAATATTAATATTTAATAAACCATTGCTTTTATAATACCAATCTAAACCAATATTAATTAAATCAGTTAATTCATAAGATAAAGATAGATATTCATCATCAGTAGTATTATTGCTAACAAAATATAATTCACTATTTTCATCATAAAAATTAGTTATATTTTCATATTTTTGATATATATTTTCAATTTCTTCGAAAGCTTTATTAACTTTTTCATTATCGTTGTCATAAATTTTAATATTAATAACAGTATCCATATAAAATAAATTTTTACTATAATATTCTTGATTATTACATCCTGTTAGAATAAACAATACACTAAGAAATAAAAAAATTTTTTTCATCACACCACCCTAGTAACATTATAGCATAAAAAAAGAAATTTAAATAATTTCATTTTTTAAATTAGGATTATTTAAAATTTCGAATAGATAATCTATTTCTTCTTTAGTATTATAAAAATATAGACTAATGCGACAAGTATTTTTAATTCCTAAATCATCTTTTAATATTTTTGCACAATGATTACCCGCTCTAATACAAATATTATATTTATTGAGATAAATTGCAAGATCTTGCGAAAAAATTCCCTTAATGTTGAAAGTTATAATCCCACTTTCACTATTTTCATTATAAATAATTATATCATTGACTTTTTTTAACTGTTCAATAGCATATTTTTTTAGGGATTTTTCATATTCGCTAATTTTATCCATTCCTAAATTATTTAAATATTTAATCGATTCACCAAATCCAATTACACCAGCAATATTTAAAGTACCAGCTTCTAAAAGACTTGGAATATCATTATAAATTCTTGTTTTATCAAATTGAAAACTAGCATTCATTCCACCACCAAAGATAATTGGTTTAATATTGTTGAGTAATTGTTCTTTACCATATAAAATACCGATTCCAGTTGGACCAAGCATTTTATGAGCAGAAAAAGCTAAAAAATCAACATCAAGATCCTGAACATCTGTTTTGTGATGAGCAACACTTTGTGCTCCATCGATAATTACTAAAATGTTGTGCTCATGGGCATATTTTATTATTTCTTTTATTGGTCTTACGTCACCAACCACATTGGTTATATGTGCTATACTGATAACTTTTGTATATGGAGTAATAGCTTTTTTAACGTTTTCCAAGGTAACTTCTAAATTATCTAAGGGGATATACTTAATGTTTAAATTTAATTGTTCAGCTAATTCAAACCATGGCAAAATATTAGAAGCATGTTCACTTTTAGTAAGTAAAATCTCGTCATTTTCTTTTAGATAATTTTTAAAATATCCGAATATAATTTTGTTTAAAGAATCTGTTGTACCACTAGTAAAAATTATTTCTTTAGCTTTTTTAGCATTAATAAATTCTTTAACTAAATTTCGTGTTTCCTCAAATTTAGTATCTACTTTTAAACTTAAATCATAATCACCACGATGTGCGTTAGCACTATAATTGTTGTAGTAATCAGAAATTGTATCAACTACTTTTTTTGGTTTTAATGAAGTAGCTCCATTATCAAAATAAATTATATTTTTTTTAAGTAATTCAAAGTCTTCTCGATTCATTTTATCACCTCCGACATTTTCAAAAATGAATATTTATTAATAATTTAGTATTGATAAATTTTTAATTAAATGTCTATATTTTAACATATTATCAGTAGTATTTTATTCATAATTATTTTTTACCTTCATAATAAATGTACCATATTTATTTAATTTATAACTTTTTAATATTAAAATTATAATTTCAAGTATAAAAATAAGATAAAACAATCAACATATAATAGAATATTCGCAGATATTCATTAAGACCTAGAAATAAATCTAGGTTTTTACTTGATATTTTGATATAATGTATATGGAGGTAAAAATATGAATTGTATTTTTTGTAAGATTATTCAAGGTGAAATTCCTTCATACAAAATATATGAAGATGATTATGTATATGCTTTTTTAGACATTAATCCTGATAGTGCTGGTCATACTTTAGTTATTCCTAAACAACACTTTCAAGATTTAGACGACATAGAATGTGCAACATTAAATCACATTATGAAAATATGTAAAATTTTAAAAAATAAGTTGGAAGAAAAATTAAAATGCGATGGCTTAACGATTATTCAAAACAATGGCTTAATTCAAGAAGTAAAACATTTTCATTTTCATTTAAAACCGTATTATAAAGATGGTAATAATCTTAAAATAGAGGAAGTATACGCTATGTTAACGTAGTTATACTCCTTTTAATTTTGATTTTACATCTTTGCTAGCTATAAGATCAAATAAAGAATCAATTTCTTTTTTCATTTCTGAATTGGATAGTTCGTAGGAAAAGAAATCTTCAATTATTATCATTAATAACTCTTTGTCATTATAAATAGTATTTACTATATCATTAATAGATTTATTTTCCAACAATTCAATAATTTTAGAATCTACATCAAAAAATATTTTTGGCAATAATTTAGATATTGCTTTTTTAAATTTGTATGATTCTTTAACCATTTTTAAAATATTCTTGACATAATTTTTCGGATTACCAATAGACAAAACATTTAAAGTATTGGCAATAACACATCTAGCTTCGTGTTTTAATGCTTCGTTATCTTCTTTTTCTTGGACTACATCTAAATATATTTTAATAAAATCCTCGATTGTTCGATCCTTAAATAATTGATGTTTTTCAAAATAATAAAACTTGTTAAATTTGACAACATACTGATCATCCAATTTAGAAAACAACTGAGCTTGACCTACTATATTAAGTGAATGATATTTAATTGGAGCGAATATTATTCCTTGTAAAAGAAATGGATCTTGATCAATTTTAAATAATAAATCAGAAGGATCATCAATTGTATCATAAATTTCTAAAGTTGCCTTTTCTTCGTCGGTAATAAAATTTTCAGCTTCTTTGTCGATTAATAAGCGAAGATGATCAATAAAACCTAGACCAATAATGATTTTGTATAGGTTATTATTATCATATTTAAGATTGTCAAAAAATTCAAAGTATTTAATGCTAGCTTCTTCTTTGCCATAGACAGTTACAAATTCAAAAAATTTAGACTTTAACATATTACGGATTTGTTGATTTATATTAACAAAATCTACCATAGTATCACTTCCTTGGTTAATATAATACCACATTTCTAATAAAAGTCAAAACAAAATTCAATATAAAATTTTGAAAAACAATAATTTGGATAAATCATAATAAAAAAAGCTTATTTTAAAGCTTCTTTTCGTGATAAGTTAAGTCTACCCTTTTTATCGTAACCTAGTGATTTAACGACAATTTCATCACCTATTTTGACGATATCACTAGGTTTTTCTACTCTTTCCTTAGCTAAATGTGAAACATGGACTAACCCTTCAGTACCAGGCCATAGCTCGACAAAGCACCCAAAGTCCTCAATCTTAACAACTTTTCCCGTATAGATTTTACCTGTTTCCACTTCTTTAACGACATCTTTAATCATTTCTGCAGTTTTTTCGATAATTTCTTTAGAAGTGTGATAGATAATTACTCGTCCATCATCTTCTAAATCTACCTTAACGGCATTAATATCATTAACTGAATTAACATTACTAGCTTCTAAAATAATCTTAGTAATCATTTCCCCACCTTTACCTATAACGTCTTTTATTTTGTTTGGATCAATAGTGAAAGTTATCATTTTAGGTGCATATTTACTTACTTCTTTACGTGGTTCTTTAATTTCCTTTTCGATTGTATTTAATATTTCTAGTCTTGCCTGATGCGCTTGATCTAAAGCTTCTTTTAATATTTGTTTAGTAATTCCTTTGATTTTAATATCCATTTGTAATGCACAAATACCATTACGTGTTCCCGCCACTTTAAAGTCCATATCACCTAAGTGATCTTCTAATCCTTGAATATCTGTTAAAATGGTATAATCATCACCACTAGTAATTAATCCCATCGCAATTCCAGCTACTGGAGCTTTAATTGGAACACCAGCAGCCATTAAACTCATACAGCCCGCGCAAATACTTGCTTGGCTACTACTACCATTAGATTCTAATATTTCTGATACAACTCTAATAGTATATGGAAATTCTTCCTCACTTGGAATTACTTGCAATAAAGCTCTTTCTCCTAAAGCTCCATGACCAATTTCCCGTCTACCAGGCGAACCATAACGTCCAGTTTCACCAACTGAAAATTGCGGGAAATTATAGTGCAAGATAAATCTTTTTGAATCTTCAATTCCTAAGCCATCTAAAATTTGATGTTCTCCTAAAGCTCCTAGTGTAGTAATTGATAAACTTTGTGTTTCACCTCTTGTAAATAAAGCCGAACCATGTGTTCGTGGTAAAATATCGATTGCTGTTGATAGTGGTCTAATTTCAGTCATTTTTCGACCATCAGCTCTTATTTTTTCTTTAACGACAATATTTCTAAATACTTCATACTTAACGTTTTCAAATATATTAGCTACTTTAGTTAATAATTCTTTTAATTCATCTTCTTTTAAAGTCTCATCAGTATATTTTTCTAATAAATTTTCTTTAATTTCATCTAGTTTGGCGTATTTTTCTAACTTATCTTTAATTCTTAAGGCTTTATTGATATCATCTTTAATTAAATCAGTTACTTCTTTAGTTAATTCTAGAGATATTTCTAATTTAGGATAATCATATTTCTCTTCTCCGATTTCTGAAATAATTTTTTCTTGAAATGAAATTAATTCTTTAATAGCTTCATGACCAAACATCAAGGCTTCTAACATATCATCTTCGCTAACTTCTTTACTTCCTGCTTCAACCATGTTAATAGCATCTTTTGTACCCGATACTGTCAAATCGATATCTGATTTTTCAGTTTCATCAACAGTGGGATTAATAATAAATTCCCCATTTATTCGACCAACTTTTACTCCGGCAACAGGACCATTAAATGGTACTTGACTAATGCAAGTTGCTAAAGAAGAGCCAAATAAAGCAGTTATTTCTGGACTGTTATCTTGATCAACTGATAAAACTGTATTTACAATTTGAACTTCATTTTTGAAATCTTCAGGAAATAAAGGCCGCATAGGACGATCAATCATACGCGCTGCTAAAGTAGCGTTTTCTGTTGGTCTACCTTCTCTTTTAATAAAACCACCTGGTATTTTACCAACTGAATATAATTTTTCATTATATAGTACCATTAATGGAAAAAAATCAGCTAATAAATTGACATTCTTTGACATAACTACTGTTGATAAAACGACAGTATCCCCATACCTAACTAATACTGAACCGTGAGCTTGTTTTGCTAGTTCTCCATTTTCAACTATTATTTTTCTACCCCTAAAATCCATTTCAAATGTTTTTTTCATAATTCCTCCTCGTATAATAAAAGACACTTAAAAAAGTGCCCACTATTTTCTTAAATTTAATTTTTTTATTACTTCTCTATACTTTGTAACATCATGTTTCAACAAATAATTTAAAAGACTTCTTCTATGACCAACTTTTTTTAATAAACCACGTCTTGAATGGAAGTCTTGAGTATGATTTTTTAAATGTTCTGTCAAAGTATTAATTTCATCAGTTAAAATAGCAATTTGAACTTCGATACTTCCAGTATCAGACTCATTTTTACCAAATTTTTTAACTAATTCTGCTTTTCTTTCTTTTGATAAAGCCATTGAAATTCTCCTTTCTTAATATACGCTTGATACCGAGAACAAAACCGGAGTAATTTTATACCCAGAAACAAGTACTATTTAATGATACACTATTTTAATAAAAATGTAAATAGTTAAATAAACATTTTATATGGTTTTAGCACATTATTGACGTTTTTATATAATGCTAAGACATCATCATCAACAAACAAAACATAATCTTGTTTATAAATATTCGTTATTTTTTGGCCGTTAATAATTTTAAATTTTAATTGTTCATCAACTTTAACGGTGTAATAATCTTTTAATGCATCTTTTATATTCAAGATTTGATATTTATTATTTTCTATATCATTTAAACTATATGCATTTTTTATTGAATAGTTACCCTGTTTAGTTCTTCTTAAGTTTTTCATTGTCCCTACTGTTCCTAATTTATTTGCTATATCATTTACCAAACTTCTAATGTATGTACCTTTACTAACTAAACAAGTAAACTTTATCATTGTTTGATTATTTTCATAGTTTAAATCATCTAAATGAATTTGTTTAATGGTAACTGATCTTTTTGGTAAAACTACTTTTTCGTTAGTTCTAGCATATTCATATAGCTTCCTACCATTAATTTTAACAGCTGAATAAATCGGTACTTCTTGATTATAACTACCTAAAAAAGAATTTAATACATTAATAATTTTTTCTTTTGAAAAGCATGCCTTTTCTTCTTTTAAAACCTTACCAGTTATATCTAATGTATCGGTTTTAAGTCCCAATATAGCTTCAACTTGATATTCTTTTTCCGTAGCAGTTATTATTTCATTTAATCTAGTTGCTTTGCCGATTGTCAATACTAAAACTCCTGTTGCCAAGGGATCTAATGTTCCAGTATGCCCTACTTTCTTTGTTTTAAATATTTTAGATATCTCGTTAACGACATCGCGACTAGTCATATCCTTTTCCTTATCAACTATCAATAAACCATTAGTCATCGCGTCCACTTAACAAAATTAATAATCTTAAAAGTTGAAGCAAGTTAGAAATCAAACCAGCAACATAAGTCATTGCAGCTGCTGATAATACTTTATTAACTTGTTCATGCTCATCATTGTCGATTAATCCCAATTTAATTAGTTGTTCTTTTGCTCTTTTGGAAGCATCAAATTCAACTGGTAAAGTAACTAATTGAAATATGATAGTTATAACTAAAACCAAAATACTTATTTTTAAATATCCCGTTAAACCTGCAAAAATCGAAACTACTAAACCGAAGTATCCAAGATAAGAAACTAAATTAACAAAAGGTACTAGAGCTGATCTTATTTTCATAAATGTGTAGCCTTCTTTATCTTGAATAGCATGACCACATTCATGAGCTGCAACACCAACCGAAGAAATTGAATCTTCGTGAAAAATAGTATGTGACAGTCTGATTACTTTTCGTTTTGGATCATAATGATCGGTTAATTCACCTTGCGTTTCAACAATATGAATATTTTCTAAGCCATTAGCATCTAATATTTTTCTTGCCACTTCTTGGCCAGACAAGCCTGCTTTAACTTTAATTTCTTTATACTTTTTATAATTACTATTAACATTAATTTGTGCCCATATTACTATAATAAAACCCAAAATAGCTAATCCCCAGAATAGCATAATATTTTCCATCATCTCACCTCATATATAGTTCCTTCTCTTGTATCTTTCAAATAGATATTTTTTTCCTCTAATTCTTTTCTTATTTTATCAGCTAATTCATAATCTTTATTCTTTTTAGCTAATTCTCTTTTTGTTATTTGCTCTTTAATATAATTAATTGTTTCTTGGTCGATTCTGTTTTCTTTTTCTTCTAGTAAATCTAAAGACAATACTTGATCATACGATTCAATAACTTTTAATTTAGTATTATTATTGACATTTTCTTTTAAAATATCGTAAAGACAAGTTAACATTAAAGAAGTATTTAAATCATTATTAATAGCTTTTTTGAATTTATCTAGATAACTATCAACTATCTTTTTATCAAGTTCACCATTAGCATTATCTTTTATTTTTTTTATTTTATTTTTTATTTTGTTATATGTATTATTAGCAATATCTAAAGCATCGTAACTAAAAACTAGTTGATTACGATAATGCGATTGTAAACAGAAAAAACGATATGCTAAAGGATTATAACCTTTATTTTCTAATAAAGAAACGGTCAAAAAATCTCCTTTACTTTTACTCATCTTACCAGTAGAGTCGTTTAAATGCTCACCATGTAACCAATAATGACACCATTTATGTCCTAAATAAGCTTCAGATTGAGCTATTTCATTAGTATGGTGTGGGAATACATTATCGATGCCACCGCAATGGATATCTAAGTGCTCACCAAGATATTTTATGGCGATGCCTGAACATTCAATATGCCAACCAGGATATCCTAATCCCCAAGGACTATCCCATTTTATTTCTTGATTTTGAAACTTGCTTACTGTAAACCACAAACCGAAGTCATATGGGTTTTTTTTATGAATATCTTCCTCTACATCTTCTCTTGCTCCAATTACTAATTCTAGAGGCTCTTTACCTGATAATTGATAGTAATCTTGAGCTTTAGAAATATCAAAGTAAACATTACCATTTGCAATATAAGCATATCCATTTGCCAATAATCTTTCGATAATTTTAATATAAAAATCGATATTATCTGATGCTTTTACGATTATTTTGGGTTTTCTAATGTTTAATTTGTTTGCATCATTAAAAAATGCTTCAGTATAAAATTCTGCTATTTCTTGAACTGTCTTATGCTCTCTTTTTGCACCTTTTAACATTTTATCTTCACCAGTATCGGCATCACTAGACATATGACCAACATCGGTAATATTCATACATCTTTTGACCTTATAACCGACATATTCCAATCCTTTTTCCAACACATCTTCAAATATATAAGTTCTTAAATTTCCGATATGTGCAAAATGGTAAACTGTTGGGCCACAAGTATATAAGGTAACTTCGTTTGAATTATATGGATTAAACTCTTCTATTTTTTTTGTTAAAGTATTATATAGTTTCAAAAAAATCACCTTCCTCTATATTATATCATAATCATATGTATTTTAAAACAAAAAACGCATTATTGCGTTTTTGACATTGTTTTTTGAGTAGTATTTTCTAAACATTGTAATGATTCATGGTTAACAATAGATCCTAAGAATCTTGAGCCATTTAAAATTGGTTCACTATTATCTGTTCCATCAGATAAAGTTTTAATATCTACTTTATTTTGGGCCGTAATTAAATCACTACCAGCATAGTATGTAGAGAAAGTTGGCCAATATAATTCAGCTAGCAATCCTCCCCCACTCGTTAAAGAGTGAATTGAATAATCACCACTTTCAGTAGCAACATAACCAGTACCAACAAGGAATTCAGTTACATATTTAAATGATTCCTGAAATTCATCACTAGTTAATGTTTCAGCTTTTAAACCGGAAATTAAGTTTTGTAGTTCATTGTCAAGTGCTGATAAAATTTTTTTATCTTCTCTATCATGAGCCAAAGAAGATAATGATACGTATTCATCATTCATAACATTATGAGAATTTACTAAAGATACGTATCTATAAAAGTTACCAAGCTCTTCGACAATATTGATATCTCGACCAGCATATAAAGTAGCAATATCTTCTTGTGATAAATGATCGATATTAGTTATAAACAATGAAGATCTAATAAATTCTGGATCAACGTTTAAGCCTTTATCTTGATTGTCAGTTAAGATAGATTGTGTTACTTCTTCGAAATTATCAGCAGTTAAAATAATTTCCTCAACTTCATCTGTACTAACATCACCAGAAATATCGGTGTTATCACCAAAAATATCAATGTTATCACTAGAACTTTCGTATGAAACATCAGGAAGTGGAATGTTACTAATATCGTTTTTACTGTCTTCACATCCACTAGCACTAAGTATAGTAACCACAGTTAGTCCAGTTAATATAAAACTATTTGCATTTTTCTTTAAAAAGTCTTTTGCGTTAGAAAATATTTCAATATTTTTCATATAAATTCCCCCTCTTTTTAATATGGCGTTTATATTACCATAAAAATTTATTTTTGTCAAATTCTAATTAGAACAGTTTTTGTGTTAACATCTCAATAGTTGTTAAATATTATAACACTTTTTTTTATTTTGTCAAATTCAACATTTTTTAAAAAATTCTTAAAAAATTATTGCATAAAATATATAAATGTGTTATCATATGAAAGTACAAATTGTTATATGGACCCTTAGCTCAGTTGGTTAGAGCATCCGGCTCATAACCGGGCGGTCGAAGGTTCGAGTCCTTCAGGGTCCACCACTTTGTATGCGAGTGTGGCGAAATTGGCAGACGCACTAGACTTAGGATCTAGCGCCTTACGGCATGGGGGTTCAAGTCCCTTCACTCGCACCATTAAAGAATCTAGTTGATCTTTGTTTCAACTTTACTAATAAAAACCAATTTTATTTCTAGAATTGGTTTTTATTATTTTTATTATAAGGTAAAACAATTTAATTATTGCAAATACTCCATATTTCTTCGTGTACATAATCTATACTAATCTTTTTATCCGTAATAGCTAATTCATTATCTTTTTCACATAAGTATGCAAGATTGTCATCAAGATTACTACAATCTTCTAAATTTATCTCTTCTTTTGCTAATTTAATATATTCATCTAGTTTTATACACACTTCTGAATCTGAATCATCACAATAATCTTTATAATGTCCTTCTAAAACTGTGGCGAGATCTTCATAATTATTTTCATCGGTAAAAGAATGTACATCAATTATATCAATTTTATTACATAATTCTTTTTCTTTATCGTTAGAACATCCAGAAGCCAATCCTAATATTAAGCTTATAGACATTAAACCTAAAAATACTTTTTTCATAAATTTTCTCCAATTAATTTTTTAAATCCAACAATCAATCAATTTCATAATAATATTGATTTGATTTGAAATTTTACTTTTTTCTTTTTCTAAATTAAATTTGCTATAAATGCTCGGTTCAAAAAAGTTCTTTTTATCTCCAATACCGATATGTATTTGATTATTTAGAAAAAATACTAATATTTTACCATTTGTTTCTTTATATAATCTTTTAATAATATCAATTATACTAGGTTTAAGAATATTAAATACAAATTCTTCGTGATCTGCATAAATAATTAATTTATCAGCTAAATCCAAATCGGTCATTTGAATTTCTTTGTATTCTTTTCCTTTTAACATTTGCTTAGTTTTTTTACCGTTAAAAATTTTTGGTCCAATTTGAATATTTGATTTAAAATTTTCATTAAAACCTAAAATTAACCATTTTCCTTTAAAATTTGTGTGTTCATTCATATCACTATTCCTCGGTATATAACCCATACGAACATCTGCATATTCTATTCGTATATTTTTATATTTTGCTGATATATAATCATCATTATTATAGCTATTAATTGTAGGAATTTTAGCATTATCTATTACTTTTGCAAAATCTTTTGGTAATAGATCATCAGTAGGATTGTATTTAACCTCACCAAAATTATCTTTTAAAATTTCTAAGGTAATATTTTTTGCATATATTTTTTTATAATATTCTATATCTCTTTTACATATAGATTTTGAAATCAAATATCCTGGTAAACATACTATAAAAATGCCAATAATAAGGTATATGATCATATTATTAGATAGCGAATCCTGATACAAACATGGTAAAAAGAATAATAAAGAAATTATAATATA
>CALVKK010000019.1 GCA_944332645.1 uncultured Bacilli bacterium | reverse complement strand
GGTATGGAACCATCTCGTGAAGTTAACCCTGATGAAGTAGTTGCTATGGGTGCTGCTATTCAAGGTGGTGTTTTAACTGGTGATGTTAATGATATCGTTTTATTAGACGTAACTCCATTATCATTAGGTATCGAAACATTAGGTGGCGTATGTACAGTATTAATTCCAAGAAATACAACTATTCCAACAAGTAAATCAGAAATATTCTCTACTGCTGCTGATAATCAACCAGCCGTTGATATTCATATTCTACAAGGTGAAAGAAGTATGGCTAGCGACAATAAAACATTAGGTCGTTTCCAATTAACTGGAATTCCTGCGGCTCCACGAGGAGTACCACAAATTCAAGTTACATTTGATATTGATGCTAATGGTATCGTTAATGTTAAGGCTAAAGATTTAGGCACTAACAAAGAACAAGCGATTACAATTACGGCTAGTACTAATTTATCAGATGATGAAATTGATAAAATGGTTAAAGAAGCTGAAGCTAATCGTGAAGCTGATAGTAAACGTAAAGAAGAAGCCGATCTTAAAAATGAGTCTGAACAATTAATCTTTATGACGGAAAAATCTATTAAAGATTTAGGAGATAAAGTTGATGCTAAAGATAAAGAAAAAGCTGAAGCAGAAATTAAAGATTTAAAAGAGGCCTTGGAGAAAAACGATATCGAAGATATCAAATCTAAAAAGGATAAATTAAATGAGACTGCTATGAATTTTGCTACTAAAGTCTATGAAGAGGCAGCTAAAAAAGCACAAGAAGAAAATCAAGAAGCTAACGCTGATGGTAAAAAGTCTGATGTTCAAGATGCTGAGTTTGAAGAAAAATAAGGAAGTTCTAGATTAACTAGAACTTTCTAGTGTAAAGGAGAGAATATGGGGAAATCACAACGTAAGCGCGAAGAGATAGAAGAAAAATATACCTGGGATTTAAGTTATATTTATAAAAGTGATAATAATTGGAAAATAGATTTTAATAGGGTTAGTAAAGAAATTAAACAAATATTAAAGTTTAAAGGAATACTAGTAAGTAACGCTAAAAACCTATTAGATTATTTAGAACTATCTTACTTATTAGAAAGAAAATTATATAAGTTATATTATTATGCTAATTTAAAGCACGATCAAGATACAACTAATCCTAATTATCAAGAAATGTTAGGTAAAATTAAAAACTTATTGAATAAATATGAAGAAATAAATGCTTATGCAAATCCAGAACTGATGAGCATTGATTATAATTTAATTAAAAGTTTTTATAAACAAGAGTTGAAATTAAAAAAATATAAATTTGTTTTAGAAAATATATATCGTTTTAAAAAACATATTTTAAATGATGATGCTGAAAAGATCTTGTCATCGTTAAGTAAAGTTTTTGACAATTCAGCTGATACTTTTGAAAGATTAACTGATGCTGATATGAGATTTGGTGTGATAACTGATGACAATGGCCATGAAGTTGAGTTAACTGAAAGCAATTATCGTGTTTTTCTGCAATCTAAAAACCGCGATGTAAGAAAACAAGCTTTTGAACAAATATTAGGCAAATATGGTGAATTAAAAAATACTATTAGCTCTACTTTTGCTGGTAATGTCGATACATTGACAACCCTAGCTAAATTAAAAAATTATCATTCAAGTTTAGAAGCAGCTTTGTTTAATGATAATGTTAGCGTTAAAGTATATAATAATTTAATTGATACAGTTTCTTGTCATTTGGATGTCATTTATAAATATTTTAATTTAAAGAAGAAATTTTTGAAAGTAGATGAATTTCATTTATATGATCAATATGTTGAATTAGTCAATGAAAGCAATAAAGAATATCCTTTTGAGGAAGGTAAGGAAATTGTTTTAAAAGCTTTAAGTGTCTTAGGGGAAGATTATACTAATAATTTGAAAAAAGCCTTTGCTGAAAGATGGATTGATGTTTATAACAATGTTGGCAAAAGAGGTGGCGCTTATTCAAGTGGCTTTTATGATACTAAACCGTATATTTTATTGAATTATGAAAATACTTTAAATGATGTTTCGACTTTAGCACACGAATTAGGTCATTCAATGCATACTTATTATTCTTGTTTAAACAATTCGTATCAGTATTCGCAGTATACGATCTTTGTAGCTGAGGTCGCATCGACCGTGAATGAATTATTGCTTAATTATTATTTATTAAATAGTACTAATGATAAAGAAGAAAAAAAATATATTTTAAGTAATTTAATGGATTTGTTTAAAGCGACTTTGTATCGTCAAACTATGTTTGCTGAATTCGAACGTGACATGCATGAAAAGGTAGAAAAGGGCGCAGTGTTAACTAATGAATTGTTATGTAATGAATATTATAAATTAAACTTAAAATACTTTGGCCCTGATGTAGTTGTTGATGATTTAATTAAATATGAATGGGAAAGAATACCACACTTTTACTATAATTTCTATGTTTATAAATATTCGATTGGTCTATCTTGTGCATGTTATATCGTCGATGGTATATTAAATAAGAATGACAATGCTTTAGAAAATTATCTTAAATTCTTAAGTAGTGGCGGTAGTGATTATCCTATTAATGAACTTAAAATAGCTGGCATTGATGTTACTAAAAAAGAGGTAATTGAAAGCGCTATTAAAATGTTTGATAGTTTTATTGAACAATTTGAAGAACTTATGTAAAGAAGGTGAAGTATGAAAAAAGATTATTATGAGGTTTTAGGTGTTTCTAAAACAGCAACTCAAGATGAAATAAAATCAGCTTTTCGTAAATTAGCTAAACAATATCACCCAGATGTTTCTAAGGAAGCAAATGCAGCTGAAAAATTCAAAGAATGTCAAGAAGCTTACGCTGTTTTATCTGATGAAAATAAAAGAAAACAATATGATCAATATGGTCATGCAGCATTCCAAAACAATGGTAGTGGTGGTTATGATTTTTCTGGATTTGATTTTTCTGATATTTTTAGTGAAATATTTGGTTCAGGTTTTGGATTTAACTTTGGCGGAAGTAGTAGAACAAAATCTCGTGGTCGTGATCGTGTAATGCAAGTTGACTTAACTTTTGAAGAAGCTGCGTTTGGAACTAAAAAAACTATTAATTTAGATACTTATGATGAATGTGATTCATGTCGTGGTAAAGGCGGATTTGATGAAGATGTATGTTCTAGTTGCCATGGTACTGGAACAGTGACGGCTGAACAAAGAACTTTATTTGGTTCATTTATGACTAAGACTACTTGTCCTAAGTGTTCTGGTAAGGGGAGAACTTATAAAAGGAGTTGTAATAAATGTTCAGGAACTGGTAAGGTAAGAGTAAATAAAGATATTGAAATTAAAGTACCTGCTGGAGTTAATACTGGTAATCAACAAAGAGTTTCAGGTTATGGTGAATATGGTCAATATGGTAATGGAGATCTTTATTTAGAATATAGAGTATCTCCTCATCCGTTATTTCAAAGAGAAGAAAATGATATCTATTTGGAAGTACCACTTACCATAACAGAGGCAGTTTTAGGTTGTAAAAAAGAAATTCCAACTTTAACAGGTAATGTTAAATTGACGATTGAACCAGGAAGCAATACGGGTGATAAATTAAGATTAAAAGGCAAAGGAATTGAGGATGTCCACAGTTATCGTAAAGGTGATATGTATGTTGTTTTAAATGTAATTGTTCCTGATAAGCTATCTCGTGATCAAAAGAAATTGTTTGAGGATTTGTCAAAAACTGATCTTGAAACTAAGGATTTTAAAAAATTTAATGATTACATAAAAAAACACTAAAATAGTATATTTGTTTTGAATTTTTATACGCATAATCTCATTTATGCGTTTTTTTTATTTTTGTAATTAATATATAGAATTGATAATTTATTAATTATGTACAAACAAATAAAAGTGTGTTATACTTTATTTAGAATTTATTATTTAAATGCGAAGTGGAATAGACTTGTTTTATAATTGGCCACAATAAAGGAGGGTTAATATGCAAAATAAAACAATATTAATTGTAGTGTCAAGTGTAATTTTAATTGTTGCTATATATTTATCAACTATATTATTGTTATTAGATTCTTCATTTCGTGGTGAGTCAATAAAAAAAGAGGTTATAAAAGAACAATTTATAAATAATTATGATTTATTTGATGAAGCTACAAAAGAATTAGATGAAATAGAAAATATTTATGTAGAACAAAAAAATGAATATTTTATAATTAGAATATATACACAAGAAGGTAATTTAAAAGTAAAAGAAGAAGAGTTTTATAAATATAAAAATACTATAGAATTAATGAAAAAATTGAAAATCATTAGTGTCTATAACACTAATGATGATATATCATTTTCATTTGGTGGAAAAGCAGATTATGTTCAGAAAATAGTGAAAATAAAAGGTAAAGATAAATTTTCAGGTAGCTTTGAAATCAAAGAAAACATAAAAGATGATTGGTATTATATTGAATATTAACAATTATTATAATATTTTGTAAAATAAGTAGTATGTTGTAAACATTAATTATGAAAAATAATGCTTGACCTAATTATGTAAAAAGAGGTGTATTTTGGTGAAAAAGTTTTTATTGATGATAGTAGTATTTCTAGTATTTCCAATGATTATAGATGAAAAAACATACAAAATTAAAGATTCTTAAATTGTGATGTCATTTGATTAACAAAAATGGGATGACTTTATACAAGATGATCGACAAGATAGTTATTTATTAGAAAAATATAGATATAATAATGAAACAATACAGAATTATTTGAAGAACAATTCTATTATGTATATGCGATATATAATAAAGGTGAAACGTTTGAACTCGTATTATTCACTGATTCAAAAATTGTAAAATATGAAGTATATGATTATGAATCATTCGGTCCTTCAGTTGCTAAAGTTAGTAGAGTTGAAGATTTCAAAATATATGAAAGTAATTACCAGTATGTAAAGTTAGACTATTATAATACAAATAGTGAGTTTTATCTATTAGAATATCATATTTTAATTAACTCACAGTATTATGTATTTTTAGTTCGAAAGGAAAATGAGTTTTCAGAATATGAAAATCAGGAAATTGAAGAAGTAATGGATAGTGTTGAGTTTAATAAGAAAAAAGAACCTTTGAATTTTGAAATAAATTGGATATATGTTATAAATTATGTATTTTGTATTGTATTAGGAGCAGGTATAATGTATTTTAATATGCGTAAATCAAAAAAAGATAAACCATAATTTCTATTTTTTTTCTTTTAATTGTATATTTTATATATGAACTCCTCCTTGATGGGTGGAGCTCATTTTTATTGTGTCAAAAAACCACACCTACTGGTGCGGTTGAAACTTTAATTTATAAAATAAAAATACCTATTTTTTTATCAAAAAGTCTTTAATTTCTTCTGGGTCTTTATTGTTATAAACAATATCGTGAATTAAATTTATAATAGGAATATCTACTTGTTTATCATGTAATAATTTATGAACTGATTTCAAAGTATATAGTCCTTCGATAGTGGTATTGCTTTTATAATCAGTGATAACATTAGCAGGCTGTCTTTCGCCAATCATCTTACCAAATCTAAAGTTACGACTTTTGATACTAGTAGCTGTCAATAATAGATCACCAAATCCAGCAAACGATAAAATAGTTGTCTTATTTCCCCCTAAAGCTTTAATTAATTCTTTGATATCGTGTAGCGATTCAGTGATAAACATTGCTTGTGTTGATTCAGGTAATCCCATGCCAGCTATTATCCCAGCAGCAATAGCAATTATATTTTTAATTGAACCACATATTTCAATTCCAATAATATCATCAGTAATTCGTAATTTTAAGTATTTGTTTTGCAAAGCAGAAACTACTACTGAAGCAGTTTCGTTATTTTCAGTAGCCAAAGATAAACCAATCGGAACTTTTTTAATTATATCACTAGCGAAACTAGGTCCTGAAATGACAGCTAACTTATCAGTTTTGATGTATTTTTTGACAACACTATCAGCAAAAAGACAAGTATCTTGTTCAATTCCTTTGCTGGCAATACAGATGTGTTGATGAGTATAGTAATTACTTAAATCTTTGGCGATATCATCGACAAAATCAGTTGGAACAGCAAAAATGATCAGATCACTATCACTAACAGCTTTTTCTAAATCCATAGTGTATTTTATATCGTCAGGCATAACATAATTTGGTAAAGCACGATTATTAGTATGATTTTTTTTAAATTCTTCTAGTTCATTTTGCAATTTTGTCCAAATTGTAATTTCGTGATTGTTTTCTTTAATCATAGTGGCAAGAGCTAGAGCATAGGCACCAGCCCCTAAAATTGTAATTTTCATATATTCACCTCATGTTAAAATCCTAGTTTGACTAGGATTTAATTGTTGTTAATTCTAATTTCAATAAATTTATATTCGTTTTGATATTCATTTAAAGCGAAGTCGTTACTCAAAGTAGGATCAACAGTAATTAAATAGCGATCAAACGCAATCGTTTCGATAGTCGGATAACTAGTTTTAAAACTGTTTATTTCATTTGGATAAAGTAGTTCAACAATCGATAAAATAGTATTATAGGTTAAACTAGTCAACTGATCTTTTTCCGCTACAATGAAAGTTTTGCCATTTTCATCAGCTTGTTCATAAAGAAGAACTTTACCTTTAGAAATTTGGATAACTTCATTTTCTACTATTGCATCACTATATTCTTGTAAATCACTTAACTCAATATACATTATATTCAAAGGTGAAGTATCTATTTTTTGATCGACATCAATACTGTATAAATAACCATTAGAGCTTTCATTAACAGTAATTCCTGTTATACTGTTATCAGTAATATCAATGGAATTTAAATAGGTGTAGACTTCATTTTCATTTAATCCATAAAATGCACCAATGCTGTCAGCGACGATTAAAAAAAGATTCAATCCTAGTTCATCATTCAAATCAATACTTAAATTACGATCTAGAAAACTAAATTCATAAGTTTTATCTTCATCGTCAGCAGTAAGAGTAATAACTAAGTTGTTATCAACAATATTAGCTATTATTTGATAATTATTCATTTGTTTTAATAGGCTATTATTATTAAAATTATTGACAATATCATTTAAACTAATAGTTTTAGTAAAAGTCTTTTCATAACTAAGAACATTAGGAACATCGACTTTTTGGTTTTTATTGACTTGTAATACTAAGAAAACTCCTAAACCGATAATGACAATTATTAAAATAATAATTATTAATAATTTTTTTGAAGATTTTTTCTTTTTTGGAGTAATATCAGGTACTTCATCAGGTACTTCGTTTTCTACATATTCTTCCGGTTTTTTTTCATATAAAGTTTCTACTTTAATAATTCTATCAGGATTGAATGGATCGACCAATTCAATATCATTAGTTTTTGGTGTTTGAACATTAGAAGTCACATTTGTTTGTTCTTGATTGGGAATGGATGTATTATTGCTGATGTTTTCATTCATGCTATCTATCCTCTTTTCACGTTAATATTATATCATTAAAGTGACATAATTTGCAACAGTGAATTTAGTTTTCGGGTTTGATAGTTGGAACAATATCATCTAAATTATAGTCATTTGATGGTTCTGTTCCTTTTAGATAATATTGAATGGTACTGTTTTTAGTTTCCTCATTTGCTAATTGACCAGTTACCGGATCTACTAAGACACCGACGACATTATTCGGCATAGAATACCAGTTGTCTTTTTTACCTTCGAGATATTTTTCAATAATATCGGCCCAAAGATTTTTATTAGTTGAAGCATCACCACTAGATAAAGTTCTATTATCATCATATCCACTCCAAACACTAACTACGACATCTTTATTATAGCCAAATACTAAATGGTCGTATTCAGTTGTTCCTGTTTTTATAGCATATTTTCTGGTTAGTTTGCTAGAAATTACATAAGAGGTTGGATAAGTATAACTAATATATTTGGGATTACTAGTGTTTGATAATAATTCATTTAAAATGAAAGTTATACTTTTATTTAAAACAGCTTCTTTGTTGTCCTTGTATTCGTATAAAACATTGCCATTAATATCCTCAACTCTTTTGATAAAATGTGGTTTAACTTTATAACCTTCATTAGCAAACATAGAATAAGCGGCTGTCATCTCTATTAAACTAATAGGTTGACTACCTAAAGCAAGTGATGGAATACTATCTAATTTTGCTGTAATGCCAACTCTTTTCATCATATCAACTAAAACATCACTTCCCAAAAATAGATGTGTTTTAACAGCATATATATTATCTGATGTTGCTATAGCTGAAGCTAAGGAAATTTCTTTATTTGGATATTGATCACCATAATTAGTTGGACTATAAGTTTGATTTTCAGAAAAAACAAAAGTTGTTCTTTCACTAGTGAAAGTAGTTGAGGCAGTAAAATTATTTTCTAAAGCAGCATAGTATAAGAAAGGTTTGATAGTTGAGCCAACACTTCTATTTACAGATAAAGCACGATTAAATTGACTTTTACTGTAGTCGGTTCCTCCCACTAATCCTAAAATTGCTCCTGTATTTGGATCCATGATAATACTGGCAACTTGAATATCTGAGTCAATGGTTTGTTTGATAGATGTTTCAATCGCATCTTGTGCTTTTAAATCTAAATTAGTATATATTTTCAAACCACCAGTTTGTAATAATGAGCTAGGAATCGATTTTATAATTTTTAATTCTTCAATAACAGCATCTTGATAATACATAATAGAATTTAATTCTTCATCATCTTCTTTATTGTCAAAAATTAACTGTTCATCATATGCATCGTTTGCTTCTTCTTCAGTAATATAACCATCTCTTTCCATCGATTTCAAAACTGTTAGTTGCCGTTTTTTTGACGCCTCATAATCGACAAATGGTGAAAATTCACTAGGACGATTAGGAATTCCCACTAACATGGCAGCTTCTCCTAAAGATAGATCATCAGCACTCTTGCCGAAATAATATTTACTAGCGTTTTCAATTCCGAATATACCACCATAGTTGATTGTGTTAAGATATCCTTCCAATATTTCCTCTTTACTGTAATGAGTTTCTAGTCTAATAGTTAACCAAGCTTCATTGATTTTTCTTTCCCAAGTTTTATCAAAATCTAAATATAGATTTTTAGCGTATTGCTGTGTGATGGTTGAAGCACCCTGACTTTTAGACTTTGTTAGAATATTAGTATATAACGCTTTTGCTATTCTTAAATAATCAAAACCGTGATGGTCGAAAAAATGTCTATCTTCAATAGCAATAGTTGCGTTAATAACATCTTGATCAATATTTTCATAACTAATCCATTCATCTGTTCCTGTAATTAAATTTTCATCTTTATCGTAAAAATAATAGCTTTTAGCATTATTGATAGTTAATTTAGGGCTCATCCAAGCATAAAGATAGATTCCACCATAAACTAAAGTACAAAATAAAACAATGATTAATAACCATTTAGCTATTTTCTTTAACTTTTTCATAAAAATCACCTATATTTATTATTAGATAAAACAGTAAAAATATAAGTGATTTTTATGTTGATTTATGTTATAATTACAAACAAAGAAAGTGATGAGATGAAACAGTTAAATATTGAAGTTGTTTTAATAAATAACAATCAAATTAGTAAAGGAAAATATTTTGCTATTAAAGATGATAATAGCATCAGTTATATTGATAACAATGTAAAGGTTTATCTATATTTTAAAGATATGGTTAGAATAACAAGAGAAAATGATGAATACTTTTTAGATTTTAATTTTGTTAAGGATCAAGTGACAAAAGGTAAATATATTTTAAAGAATCTTGATAAAACTATTGATCTAGATGTGCTAACTAATTATATTGTTGTCGAAGATAATTTGCTAATAATAAAATATAAAGTTTTGACAACTGAGCAAGATGTAATTTTTAAATTGAAGATGTAAATAATTAGTATATTTTGAATAAGTTGTAACATATTATAAAAATAGTCTTGACACATTTTAAAAATATGTTAAAATGGGACTGATATATTTATATGGGAGGTAATTATGTTGATGAAAAATATGCCAAAAGAGGAATTAGAAATATTATCCTATACTGATTTAACAGAGTTGATTTTAAAAGAAGAAAATAAGTCATTAAATACACCAACTATATTTAAAAAAATATGTGATTTGTTAGGTTATGATGAAGCAGAATTTACAGATAAAATTGGGGAATATTATACCGCTTTAGCTACTGATAAACGTTTTGTTTTTTTAGAAAATAATGAGTGGGATTTAAGAGAAAAAAATCCAGTTGATATCGTCTTAGATGAAGAAGATGATGATATAGATGAAGAAATTGAAGAAGATGTTGAGGAATTAGAAGATGAATTAGAAGATGATATTGATTCAGTACTTGAAGATGAGGAATTAGAAGATGATGAAGAATTAGATGATTTAGCTGTATTAAATGATGAAGAATTAGAAGATAACTAATTCTTTTTTTGTATTTATTTACACAAAAAACATATTCCTTTTTGCCATTTACCAAAACTATGATATAATATAGTCGTACTTAAAAATTTTTGAGGTGATTTAAATGATTCAAATAATATATTATATATTTTTTATTCTTGTTTTGACATATGGTTTGTATTTTTTAATAACAGGTTTTTTCGGCTTTAAAAATATCGATAAGAAGATAGTTGAAAATCGTAAACCAAAAAATAGGTTTGCCGTTTTAGTCGCATCACGTAATGAGGAGGGAGTTATTGAAAATTTAGTTAAAAGTTTGTTAAAACAAGATTATCCCAAGGAATTATTTGAGGTCTATGTAATCCCTAACAACTGTACTGATGATACAGAAAAAATAGCTAAAAAAGCAGGAGCAACAATATTAAAATGTACGGTTCCTACAAAATCTAAGGGTGAAGTTTTAAAGTTTGCTTTTGATAAATTGTCTAATGAAGAAATAGATGCTTATGTAATTTTTGATGCGGATAATGTCGTTCATCCTGAATTTTTATCGCGAATGAATGATGCTTTATGTGAGGGACATAAAGTAGCTCAAGGTTTTAGAGATAGTAAAAATCCCGGGGATAATTGGATTAGTGGCAGTTATTCTATATTTTATTGGATTCAAAATTTTTTCTTCAATAAAGCACGTATGCAAATGGGTGGATCTTCAAGTATTAATGGAACAGGATTTATGATTAAAAAAGAAATTATTGATGAATATGGTTTTAATACAGTTACTTTAACTGAAGATATTGAATTTACTGCTCAGTGTGCTTTAAATGGCATTAAAATTGTCTTTGTCGAAGACGCTATAACATATGATGAACAACCAACAGAATTTAAAGCCTCTTGGAAACAAAGAAAAAGATGGTCAATGGGGAATATTCAATGCTTTAGAACTTATAACAAAAGGTTGATTAGAACGTATAGTAAGACGGGATTTTTACCTTGTTTAGATATGTTGCTGATCTTTACGGCACCATATATGCAAATACTATCAGCTTTATTGACAATAGTATTATTTGTATTTAGAATAGCAAATATTCAATTATACGACGCCTTTGCTTATATGTATTCTTACGGTATTTTGTTTTTTGCCGTTTCTTATTTAGCCAATATTATTATTAATATATTTGTTATTAAATATAATAACAAAAGTGCAAAAGAAAATTTATCAGGGATTTTATTGTTTACTTTTTTCATTATTACGTGGATCCCAATTACTTTAATTTGTTTATTCAAGAAAAACTTATCTTGGGAACCTATTAAACATAATCGCAGTGTGAAAATTGAAGAAATAAAAAAATAACAGTTTAATTTTGTTAAAATAAACCAAAATACAAATGGTGAAGTATATGAAAAAAATTTTATTAACTTTTACTATTTGTTTTTTTGTTACATTTAATTTTAAGGAAGAAAAGACTATGCCAGTTTTTAATGAAGATAATATTTATTCTGTTTATACATTAGAGTTTCCATTAAAAAACATATCTACAAATAATTTTAATGATTATTTTAAAAATTTTGATGTTATATCTATTGAGCCATATATTAACACATTATATCAAAGTCAAATTAAGCAACAATATCAATTTATCAATATTGATAAATTTAAAGAAGATTATCTTAAGATTTTAGAAAACAGTGGTTATCGAAGTGAGGCAGTTAAATTAAAAATAGAAGGTATAAAGATAAAAAAAATAAAAGTTTATAGTAGTAATCGAGATTTGGCTAGGGTAAATATTGAAAAGATGGTTATCGAAAATTAAACAAGGTGACTTGTTTTTTTAAATAATATTTAAATAATATTTAAAACTATCAAAAAAAATGATATAATAATTAAAGGTGAGAAGATGATAATAAAAGGCCTTGCTATCAATTATATTGATTATGGCAATAAAAATAAAACAGCTCTTGTATTTTTGCACGGTTGGGGACAAAATATTCAAATGATGAAAGGTTTGGGGGATCAATTTTTAAATAATCGAGTAATAATAGTCGATTTACCAGGCTTTGGAGCAAGCGAGGAACCTAGGACAATGTGGACTGTTGATGATTATGCTGATATGTTACATGAGTTATTGCAACAATTAAATATTGATTATCCTATCATTATCGGTCATTCATTTGGTGGAAAGATTGGATTATTATATGCTACTAAATATAATGTAAAAAAGTTAGTTTGTTTAGCTAGCCCTTATAAAAAACAGGTGTTGCAGTTATCATTAAAAACTAAATTATTAAAAATGGCCAAAAAAGTTCCTGGGTTAAAAAAATTAGAACATTTTGCTAAAAAACATATTGGCTCAGCCGATTATAGAAACGCTAGTGAAATGATGCGAAAAATAATGGTTGAACACGTTAATTATGATATATCAAATAAACTCAATCAAATAAAATGTCCAACTTTATTGATTTGGGGAACATTAGATGAAGCTGTTAGTATTAATGATGCATATGAATTAGAAAAATTAATTGATAATTGTGGATTAGTAACTTATGAAGGATGTAGCCATTATGCATATTTAGAAAGATTTGATCAAACTGTGAGAGTTTTAAAAAGTTTTATAGGAGATGATAAAGAATGAAAATTAAAGTAGGAGTTATATTTGGTGGTTCAACTGTTGAACATGAAGTAAGCATTATATCAGCAGTCCAAGCAATGGAACATTTAAATCAAGAAAAATATGATATTTATCCTATTTATATTGCAAAAGATAGAACATGGTATACTGGTAAAATGTTAGCAGATATAGATATTTATCGGGATTTTGAGACATTGAAGAAGTATGCTAAGAAGGTTGTTTTATTTAATCATGGTGGATTGTTTAGATTACAATCTATTGGTATATTTAAACGTGTTGTCGCAGATTTAGATATTATTTTACCGATTGTTCACGGTAATAATATAGAGGATGGGACGATTCAAGGTTACTTGGAGATGGTTGGAATACCATATGTAGGTAGTAGCGTTTTAGGTTCTAGCTTAGGTCAAGATAAAGTTGTTATGAAACAGATCTTTGAAAATATTGGAATACCTTCAGTTCCATATATTTGGTTTTTTGACAATGAATATTATTTAGATAAAGAAAAAGTCATAGACAAAGTAAAAAAGCTTGGTTTCCCTGTAATTGTCAAACCTGCCACATTAGGCAGTAGTATTGGTATTACATATGTAAAAGATATTATAGATTTAGAAAAAGCTATTGAGGAAGCAATAACTTATGATACTAAAATTGTCGTTGAAAAAGCTATTGAAAATCTTATTGAAATAAATTGTAGCGTTCTAGGTAATTATCAATCACAACAGGTTAGTGTCTTAGAAGAAGTAATGAGTTCAAATGATTTTTTAACTTATAAAGATAAATATCTAGGTAGTAATAAAATGAAAGGTAAAATCGGGTCAAAAGGAATGGTTAGTGCTAGCAGAGTTATTCCTGCTAGGTTAGACGAAAAGATGACTAATGACATTCAAGAAATAGCAAAGGAAGTGTTTCGGGTTCTTAATTTAAGTGGTGTATGTCGAATTGATTTTTTAATCGATGGGAAAAGAAAAAAAATATATGTTAATGAGCCCAATACAATTCCGGGTAGCTTATCATTTTATTTATGGGAAAAAACAGGTAAAAATTATGAGCAATTGTTAGATGAAGTGATTACACTAGCAATTAAACAATATAAGAAAAAACATGAAAAAACAATTACATTTGATACTAATATATTAAGTAATTATAACGGTGTTAAAGGAATTAAAGGTAAATTAAAATAATGGTGAATTCTAAAATATACAAAAAAAGAACTTATTGAAAGTTCTTTTATTATTGTCTCTTTGGTGACCAGTACGGGATTCGAACCCGTGAATGCTGCCGTGAAAGGGCAGTGTGTTAAGCCACTTCACCAACTGGCCAATGGCGCCTCAAGTAGGACTCGAACCTACGACCCCTTGATTAACAGTCAAGTGCTCTAACCGACTGAGCTATTGAGGCATATGGTGGGCCTGACAGGACTTGAACCTGTGACCCCACGCTTATCAAGCGTGTGCTCTAACCAACTGAGCTACAGGCCCAAAACCAAAATGCTATTTAAGTATACCTTATTT
>CALVKK010000018.1 GCA_944332645.1 uncultured Bacilli bacterium | reverse complement strand
ATACGCCTTTTTAATTCCATTTATGCCTAATATTGTTGCAGCAGTTGGAAAATCAGGACCTTTAATATATTTCATTAATTCTGAAATGGTAATATTATTATTGTCGATATAAGCAATACACCCGTCGATTACTTCGCCTAAATTATGTGGTGGAATATTTGTAGCCATACCAACAGCAATACCCATTGTTCCACTAACTAAAATATTAGGAAAACGACTTGGTAAAACAACAGGTTCTTTAGTAGTATTATCAAAATTAGGAGTAAAATCGATTGTATTTTTATTTATATCGCGTAATAACTCAAGTGATAATTTAGATAGTCTTGCTTCAGTGTAACGATATGCATCAGCTCCATCACCATCGATTGAACCAAAATTACCATGTCCTTCAACTAATACATAACGATAACTAAAATCTTGGGCCATTCTAACCATAGCGTCATAAACTGAAGTATCACCATGTGGATGATATCTACCTAAAACTGCTCCAACTGTAGTAGCACTTTTTCTAAATGGTTTGTCTGGGGTTAAATTGTCTTCATACATTGTGTATAATATACGTCTATGGACTGGTTTTAAACCATCTCTTAGGTCTGGCAATGCACGTGAAACAATGACACTCATTGAATATTCAAGAAAAGATTTTTCAACTTCATTTACTATATTTCTTTGTTCTAACTTATCCATAATTACCTCCTAAATATCCAAGTTTTCTACATAAACAGCATTGTCTTGAATAAATTGTCTTCTTGGTTCTACTTCTTCGCCCATTAAAGTTTCAAAAGTTTGATCTGCTCTGATAGCATCATCGATAGTTATTTGAATTAAAGTTCGATTTTCAATATTCATTGTTGTATCACATAATTCATGAGCATCCATTTCACCAAGACCTTTATTACGGCTAACCTCATATTTTATATTTGGATTTTTTTCTAACAGCTCCTTAATATAAGCGTCACGTTCATCTTCATTCAAAACATACTTGGTTGTTTTACCATGCTTAATATTAAATAAAGGTGGTTGAGCAGCATAAACATAACCGCCCTCAATTATTGGTCTAAAAAAGCGATAAAAAAGTGTTAATAATAAAATTCTAATGTGTGAGCCATCGACATCGGCATCAGTCATGATTATAATCTTATGATATCTTAATTTATTAATATCAAATTCATCGCCGATACCAGTACCAAAAGCTGTAATCATACTTCTTATTTCTTCATTACCCAAGATTTTATCTAATCTAGCTTTTTCGACATTTAAAATTTTACCTCTTAATGGTAAAACAGCTTGTGTTTTAGGGTCTCTACCACCCTTAGCTGATCCACCAGCTGAATCTCCCTCGACGATAAATATTTCAGAAATAGTAGGATCTTTACTGGTACAATTTGTCAATTTGCCCCATTGATTTATAGTTTCTAAATTACCTTTTTTTCTGGTTAATTCTCGTGCTTTTTTAGCAGCAATTCTAGCTCTAGCAGCAGTCATAGCTTTTTCGACAATCTGCTTTGCTTGATCAGGATTTTCAAGTAAAAATCGTTCGAATCCTTCACTAAATACATCGTCGGCTATTTTTCTTACTTCACTGTTTCCTAATTTTGTTTTAGTTTGACCTTCAAATTGAGGGTTTGGATGTTTACATGAAATAATCATTGTTAAACCTTCACGAACATCGTCACCTGATAATGGTTCTTCATTATCCTTGAGATATTTATAATTTTTTGCATAATTGTTTATAATACGAGTTAAAGCTCTTTTTACACCATCTTCATGAGTTCCACCTTCATGCGTATTAATATTATTTGTAAAAGAATACACATTAGAAGAATAACTCTCATTATATTGTAAAGCTACTTCAATCGAAATATCATTTTCTTCGCCAGATAAATGAATTATATTTTCATGAATTGGAGTTTTGTTTTCATTCAACATTTTAACATATTCACTTATTCCACCTTCATATAAAAATTCTTCTTTTCTTATATTAAGTGGATCACGATCATCGATTAATATTAATCTTAAACCTTTATTTAAAAATGCTAATTCTCTTACACGAACTTTTAATATTTCGTAATCAAAAATTGTAGTTTCAGTAAATATTTCTGGATCTGGTTTAAAAGTTACAGTTGTCCCAGTACGATCAGGAGAACACTCATCTATTACTTTTAAAGGAGCAACTGTATGACCACCATTTTCAAATCTTATTTGATAAACTTGACCATTTTGATATACTTTTACTTCAACCCAACTACTTAAAGCATTAACAACTGAGGCACCTACACCATGTAATCCACCAGAAACTTTATATCCTCCACCGCCAAATTTACCACCAGCATGTAAAACTGTATAAACAGTTTCAACAGTAGAAATACCAGTCTTGGCATGAATTCCTGTAGGAATTCCTCGTCCATCGTCTTTAACAGTTACAGAATTATCTTTATTAATTATAATTTCTATATCATCGCAATAACCAGCTAACGCTTCATCAATAGCGTTATCCACTATTTCCCAAACTAAATGATGTAGACCTCTAGAACTAGTTGTTCCAATATACATTCCGGGACGTTTTCTAACCGCTTCTAATCCTTCCAAAACTTGAATATCTGAAGCATCATAATGATTTTCTTTCATCTTTTTCCACCTCTTCTGTTTTTATAACTTCGCCATTCTTTATTTTAAATAATGTCATGGATTTAAAACTATTTTTACTTATTTTTTTTAAATCAGTTGTTGTAATAACAACTTGAATATCTGAAGAAATATATTTAATTATATTATTTTTTTTAATATTATCCAATTCACTAAAAATATCATCTAACAATAAGATAGGGTTTTCATTTTTAAATTGTTTAAAAATATCTATTTCAGCTAACTTCATTGCCAAAACAGCCATTCTTTTTTGTCCTTGTGAACCAAAATTTTTTAAATTTTTATCGTCTAAGTAAAATTCCAATTCATCACGATGTGGTCCATATAAAGTTGTTCCTAATTTTATTTCTCTAAAATAATTTTTTTCTAATTTTTCTGATAATTTTTTTTTAATATCAACATTTTCATCATTTTCAGAAAAATTAGATATATATTTTATATTAAAATTTTGTAATTTTGTTATTTCATAAAATATTTTTCCACAGTTTTCGTTTATTTTATCAATAAATTTTTTTCGCATCTTGTACAATATTACTGCTTTATCAATAAGATAGTTAGTTATTATTTTAAAATATGTATTATCAATTTCAATTTTTTTATTTAATTTTTTTAAATAATCATTTCTTATTTTTAATAGTTTATTATATTCCATAATTATTTTTAAATAATTATCAGAAAGTTGGCTTAACTCAATATTTAAATAATTTCGTCTATTACTTGGTGATCCTTTAATTATTTCTAAATTTTCAGGATAAAAAATAATAATATTTAAACTATTATTAATATAATCTGTTATTTTTTTTATTTCTTTGTTATCTATCTTTAATATTTTATTTTCATTAATATAATCAACTTCATACTTAATTCTAAAAGACCTTTTTTTAACTACTCCTTTTACCTCACAAAAGTTTTTATTAACCTTTATTAAATTGTTATCCATCGATAATAAATGAGATTTTGTTAAACCTAAAATATAAATACTTTCTAATAAATTAGTCTTTCCCTGAGCATTATTACCATAAATAATATTAATATGAGGATTTAATTTTATATCCAAGGAATCATAATTTCGAAAATTTTTAAGTTTTAATTCCTCAAGATACACATTATCACCTCTTTTTTTATATAAACGGTATTATTTTCAATTTTAAGATACATTCGTACTCCTATATTACATATATATTATATCATAAAATAATACAAAAAAACAAGAAAATAGGCATTATTCTCTATTTACTTGTTTTTGATTTTCTTTTTTTTAATTTCATTAATAACATTGTTGCACGCATAATTTGATTTTCTAATGAATTAAAAGAAATATTGATTTCATATGTCATACCATTAATAAATTTTATAATTGCAGTTTTTTTATATTTTTCATAATTTTCAATATTATTAACACATATCCAACAACAATCATCTGATTTAGGAGAGCAAGTTGGAAACATAACTACTTCTTTTACTTCATCCATTATTATAGGTAATTTATAATCCATATCTAACATTCTTTTTGCTCCTACATAACGACCACTGTAACTGCTCCCATAATATTGACAACTTTCATCAATAATTTCAAACGGTGTTTTTTTTATAATACTATTGCCATTAATATCATAAATTTTAGTCTTATTTTTACCAATAGAAAATAAAAGCAACGTATCATTTGTAATATAATATTCTTCAATCATAATTCACCTCCCCCTGACCAATAAAAATTGGTAAACCTCTTATATCACATATGCCGTGTCGAATTATGTCGAATTGTGTCGAAAATACAAAAAATCTAATAATTAAAAAAGATATATTGATTTTTTATATCTTTTAATATGTTTTAATTGGTACTATTAATTGAACTAAACTATCATCATCAGGGTTTTTAATAATAATCGGTTTTATTTCTCCATTAAAAGCTAGTTCTATTCTATCACAATCTAAAACTCTAATTGCATCCATCATATATTTTGATGAAAAGGCTATTTTTATATCATTTTTATTATTTTTTTGAACATCAATTTTTTCCACAACATTTCCTATTTCTGGAATATTAGAAGTAACTATAGCAACACTGTCTTTACATTCTAATTTAACTGTATTCTTCTCCTCTTCTTGTGCAAAAAGAGAAACACGATCTAATAAATTATAAAATTCTATAGTTGGAATATTGATTTTCAACAAAAATTCAGTAGGAATTAATCTTGACACATCTGGATAAGTAGAATTAATTAGTCTTGATAACATAATAATTGTACCAAATTTAAAAATTATTTTATTTTTAAAAATATGAATTTCTACATTTTCTTCATCATCACTAAATAATTTAGATAATTCAATTAAATTCTTTGTTGGAATTATTATATTTATTTCTTCATCGATAGCTTTATCTAATATAATTGTTTTTTTAGATAAACGATAAGAATCAGTTGCAGTACATTCTAAAATATTATTTTTTATTTTAAAATTAATTCCTGTTATTTCTGGTTTAATACCAGAAGTTGAAGCGGCAAATGTTGTTTGATTAAAAATATTTTTTAATATTTTATTGTTTAAAATGATAGGATGTTTACTTTCTTCTAAATCTAAATTAGGAAATTCATTGACATTGTTACAATTTAAAGAAAAAGAACTATTCAATGTAGAAATATATATTTTTGAATCCATAACTTCTTCAATAGAAATTATTTCATTTGGTAACTTTCGCACTATATCATATATGTATTTTCCAAACACAACAAATTTTCCACAAGTATAATCTTTTTCTATTTTTTTGTTTGATATAAATGTTTTGATAGCAATATCATTATCTGTACTTGATAAATATAATCCCTCATCTTTTAATTCAAATTTAATACAATTTAAAATAGGTCGGATATTTTTATTTGATATACCTTTAATAACATAATTTAAATGTTGTAATAATTTTTCTTTTTTTATTTTAAAATTCATAATTTTTTCTCCTTTTTTAATATATTATTTATATATATTATTTATATTATTAGTGTGGATAATGTGGATAACTTTTAAAAAACTTTATATTTAGTATTTTTTTTATTGTGGATATTTTGTTAATTTTCATTATTTATCCACGGTAATTGATTTAAAACTTTATTAATTTCAATATTTAATTCATCATTGTTTTCAATTTCTTTTTTTATTTTATTAACAGCATGCATAACAGTCGTGTGATCTTTTCCTCCAAATTCTGAACCAATTTTAGGTAATGATTCTTTTAAATATATTCTACATATATACATTGCAATTTGTCTTGGAATGGCAATATCATTGGATTTTCTTTTACTTTTTAAATCGTCTACATTTATATTATAATTATTAGCTATAATTTGTTGCACTTGAGCAATTTTATTTTTTGAAATAACAGCAGTCCCAAAGTAATCTTTTAAAGCTTCCATTGATAATTCTAAATTAATATCTGATCCATTCATTATTGCTGAATAAGCAATTATTCTAGTAATAGCTCCCTCTAGTTTTCTAATATCACTAGTGCAGTTATTAGCAATATATTCTTTTAAAAAAAAAAAAAAAAAAGTATTCATATTATTACTTTTAATTTTATTATCAATAATGTTCATTCTTAATTGATAATCTGGAGGTAGTATATCAACTATCAAACCCCAAACAAATCTTGTTCTTAATCGTTCTTCTAACTTTTTTAAATCATCAGGAGATCGATCTGAGGCAATAACGATTTGTTTATTGTTCGTATATAAGTCATTGAAAGTATTAAAGAATTCTTGTTGCGTTCTATGCGCTATTTCTAAATATTGGATGTCATCGATCATTAGTACATCGACATTGCGATATTTTTCTTTAAAGTTATCGATACTTTCAAAATTATTATTTTCATTCTTCCGGTATATTTTTAAAAAATCATTGACAAAAGTATCAGTTGTTACATATAGTACCTTTTTTCGACTATTTTCTTTTATATAGTTTCCAATTGCATGCATTAAATGTGTTTTCCCGAGTCCACTTTTTCCATAAATAAATAGAGGATTATACATACTACCTGGTTGTTCAGCAACTGCTAAAGCTGTAGCTTTTGCAAATTTATTACTAGCTCCCGAAATAAAGTTTTCAAATGTGTACTTTGGATCTAAATTAGAAGAAAAAGAATTGTTTTCTGGTACACCAATTTCATCAATATCAATAATATTTTCATTATTAATATCATCTTCTGTTACAAATTCAAATTTAAAAATTGATCCCGTCACATCGGTAAATGTTTTTTCAATTAAGTCAATATAGTTTTCTTTTAAGTGTTTTTTATGTAATGACATAGGAACAAGTATTTTTGCACACTCTTCATTTAGATCAATTAGTTTTGTTTCTGAAAACCACATATCGTATAATACAGGAGTAAGATTTTCCTGCATTTTTTCTAAGAACGAATTCCAAATATTGTTGATATCCACAATAATCACCCACTTTATTTACCTATATTTTACCTTATTTTTACAAAAAAGGCTATAAAAATGTGGAAAAATATAAAATTTTTTTATTCAAAACAAAGGAAAAAGGGTTTAAACATCGATTTATCCACATTATTGTGTATAAATTTATTAACTTTAGTAAAAAATGTTAGTTAAATATTCCACAAAAGTTGATAAAAATGTGGATAACTAGGTAAAATGTGGAAAAAGATTAATTTTTTATGTTTTGTTTGAATAATATTTGACAAATATAAATTTTATCTATATAATTAATAAAGCAATCGGAAAAAATTATCGGAGGTGGATTATAAATGAAAAGAACTTATCAACCAAATAATCGTAAAAGAAGTAAAAAAATAGGTTTTTTAGCACGTGCTAAAACTAAAATAATAAGTAGTCGTCGTAAAAAAGGACGTAAAGTTTTATCTCATTAATAATACACCACTGTCTTAGCAGCAGTGGTTTTTTCTTCATATGCGAGGTGAACATTTGTGAATAAAGAACACATATTAAAGAAAAATATTGATTTTCAAAGAATAATTAGAAATAATCGACCATATAAATATAAGGATTATATTTTATATGTGGAAAAAAATATTGAAAATAATTATCATTTTGGTTTTTCAGTTGGTAAAAAGATTGGTTCATCAGTTATACGAAATAGAATAAAAAGGCAATTAAGACATATTATTGCAAAAAAATACTACCAAAATGGCTTTAATTGTATTATAATAGTTAATAGTAATATTTTAAATAAATCTTATCATGAAATGGAACAAGATTTAATTTTAGTATTAGCAAAGTTAGGATTAACAAAGGAGCAAAGAGATGACTAAAAGAAAAAAAATAATTATATTGTCAGTTTTACTGTTATAATAATGAGTCAGTAGTTATTGAATCTACAGGTCAAAGAGTTGTGGAAAATATTTTATGTAAAACTGAAGAAACAGAAAAACAATTTAATGAATTGAAAGAAAAATATAAGTTAGATTTAGATGAACAATTAAATAATTCTAGTATTTCTCAAGAAGAATACAATCAAAAAATAAATGAATTAAATGAAGAATTCGATTTAACAAATGTTTCAACTTGTTTAGAATTTAAAGTATTTTCTGGTAATGATGGATTATGGACTACATTATTTGTTAAAACTTTAGCTTGGCTTATTACTAAAATAGGAATTATTACTAAAAATTATGGTTGGGCAATAATTTTAGTTACGATTTTAATTCGTTTAATATTGTATCCTTTAACTAAAAAGACCGCAATGCAATCAGAAAATTTAAATGCCGCTAAATCAAAATTAGATAAATTAGAATTAAAATACCGTAATCGTACAGATCAACAGTCTCAAATGATGAAAACGCAAGAAATGATGGCAATTTATAAAGAATATAAAATTAATCCAATGTCTGGATGTTTATATGCATTGATTCAAATTCCATTGTTCTTTGCTTTTTACGAAGCATTATATCGTCTACCAGTTGTTCTTGAAGAGAACTTTTTAGGAATAAACTTAGGGATAACTCCATTAACTGCATTTCAACATGGTCAATATTATTATTTGTTATTCTGTATTTTAGTAATTTTAGCTACGTATTTTTCATTTAAGTTAAATTCTTCTATGAATCCATCTGGTGCCCAAGCTAAACAAATGAAAATGATGACAAACATAAGTGTAGTTATGATATCAATCGCTTCATTTACCATATCTACTGGAATAGCTTTATACTGGATAGTAAATAGTAGTTTCACTATTGTTCAAAATTTAATAGTAAAAAGGAGTAAAAAAAATGATCACATTGCATAAATATGAAGGAAAAAATTTAGAAATATTAAAAGAACAATGTTTAATGGAATTAAACGTTTCTGAAAATGATTTATATTTAATTGAATTAGAAAAAGAAAATGGATTATTTAAAGGGAAAAAAGTTATTATTGAAGCAATAACTAAAGATGAAATTATTACTGCTATCAAAGATTTTATTAAAGAATTAAGTAAAAACATGGGAATTTCTGCTAATGTAGAAGTTCGAGTTGAAAATGAAAATGTAAATGTTTTATTGCTAACTGACAATAATAATATCATGATTGGAAAAGATGGTAAAACATTAAATTCTATTCAATTAATATTAAGGCAATCTATGCATGATCTAAATAAATTTGGATTAAGAATTGTTGTCGATGTTGGCGATTACAAATTAAAAAAATTAAGAAATTTGGAGCATGAAATAAAGAAAATATGTAAGGAAGTATTAAAAACTAAAGTTGAAGTTAAATTAGATCCAATGAATTCTTACGAAAGAAGAAAAGTACACTCTATCGTAAGCGAATTTGAAAATCTTCAATCGATAAGTTACGGTATTGCTCCAGAACGTTATACGGTTATTAAAATTAAAGACTAATTAGTCTTTTTTTCTTGATAAATTAATTAAGTTGCTGTAAAATACTTTTAGTGAAACAGAAAAACTAAATAATTATCAATATTTTGGAGGAAAAATATGAATGATACTATTGCTGCTATATCAACTGCTTTAGGAGTTGGGGCTATTTCTATTATAAGAATTAGTGGTGATGACGCTCTTGATATAGTAAATAAAATAACAAAAGCACAAAAAATAAAAAAAGTTAAAAGTCACACAATTTACTATGACTTCATTGTTGATGACGACAAAATTATCGATGAAGTTTTAATATCAGTTATGTTGGCACCTAAAACTTTTACGAAAGAAAATGTTGTGGAAATAAATTGTCACGGTGGAATAGCTACGACTAATAAAGTTTTGGAATTACTATTAACTAATGGGTGCCGTTTAGCCGAACCTGGTGAATTTACTAAAAGAGCTTTTTTAAATGGAAGAATTGATTTGATTGAGGCAGAAGGAATAATGAATTTAATAAATTCTAAAACCGAAACATCTAGAAGTTTAGCTCTTAATCAAGTTAGTGGTAAAACATCACAATTAATAAAAGATTTAAGACAAAAAATTCTAGAAGTTTTAGCAAATATAGCTGTTAATATTGATTATCCTGAATATGAAGATATAGAAGAATTAACTATACAAGATCTAAAAATAAAAATTATTGACATTGAGAATGAAATAAAATATATTCTTAAAAAAAGTGAAAATGGCAAAATAGTAAAAGAAGGAATCAATCTTGCCTTAATTGGTCGTCCTAATGTTGGGAAAAGTAGTTTATTAAACAGTTTACTAGAAACTGATAAAGCTATAGTTACAGACATTGCAGGAACTACTAGAGATTGTGTTGAAGGTACAATAAATCTAGATGGAATAATTTTAAATATAACTGATACGGCTGGAATTAGACAAACAGATGATGTTATTGAAAGTATTGGCGTAAACAAAAGTATAAATTTAATCGATAAAGCTAATTTAGTAGTTTTATTATTAAATAATAATGAAAAATTAACAACAGATGATTTAACTTTATTAGAAAAAATCAAATATACAAATTATTTAATTGTTGTAAACAAAATAGATCTTGAAAAAAAAATCGAAACTGATAAATTAGACCAAAATAAAATAGTGTATATAAGTGTTTTAAATAATGAAGGAATAGACAAATTAAAAGATAAAATTAAAGAGATTTTTAATTTTGAACAAATTGAAACAGATGATTTAACTTATTTAACTAATGCAAGATCTTTATCATTACTGCGTCAATCATTAAAATTGATTAATGATATTAAAAATGGAGTTGAGAAAGACTTGCCTATCGACATACTTGAAATCGATTTAAAAAAAGTCTGGGAATTATTGGGAAATATTATTGGTGAAACTTATGAAGAAGAATTAATCGATCAGTTGTTTAGTCAGTTTTGTCTAGGAAAGTAGGTGAATTTATGAATTATGATGTAATTGTTGTCGGTGGTGGACATGCAGGTTGTGAAGCAGCTTTAGTAGTAGCTAAAAAGAATCACAAAACGTTACTTATTACTGGTCGAATTGACAATATAGCAACTATGCCTTGTAACCCTTCAATCGGTGGTTCAGCTAAAGGAATTGTTGTTAGAGAAATTGATGCTTTAGGTGGAATTATGGGAAAAATAGCTGATAAAAGTCTATTACAAATTAAGATGTTAAATTATGCCAAAGGTCCTGCAGTTAAGGCATTAAGAGCGCAGGCTGATAAGGTAACTTATCCAAAAGAGATGTTAAAAGTTTTAAAAAGTCAAAAAAATCTTGAAATACAAGAAGGAATAGTCGAAGATTTAATTGTTGAAAATAATACAGTTAAAGGAATAATTACTGAAAATGGTACTAAACTATTTGCAAAAATTGTTATTATAAAAACAGGAACATATCTAAAATCTGATATTTTAGTTGGAAATACAAGAAAAAGACAAGGACCTAATGGAGAAAAACCTAGCAATCATTTAAGCGATAATCTAAAAAAATATGGTTTTAAAATAATAAGATTAAAAACTGGTACTCCACAACGAATAGATAAAAATAGTATTGATTTTTCCAAAGCAAAAATTGAAGAAGGTGATAAAATTTATCACACTTTTAGTTTTGATAATAAACCATACTATAAAATTGATCAACAAATACCATGTCATCTAATTTATACTACTAGCCAAACCCACAAGATAATTTTAGATAATTTAAACAAATCGAGTATGTATGGTGGTTTAGACGATGTCGAAGGTATTGGACCAAGATATTGTCCATCAATAGAAGACAAAATAGTTAGATTTAAAGATAAAGAAAAACATCAATTATTTTTGGAACCAGAAAGTTTGTATTATGATGATATATATTTACAAGGATTTTCTACTAGTATGCCAAAAGATGTTCAAGAGAAAATGGTTCATAGTTTACCTGGTTTAGAACATGCCATTATTAAAAAATATGCATATGCAATCGAATATGATGCAATTTACCCTACTCAATTAAAGCGAAGTCTAGAAACAAAAACCATTTTCAATCTTTTTACTGCTGGTCAAATTAATGGTACTAGTGGTTATGAAGAAGCTGCCTGTCAAGGATTAATGGCTGGTATTAATGCTGGCTTAAAATTAGAAGGTAAAGAACCATTGATTTTAAAAAGAAATGAAGCATATATTGGCGTTTTAATCGATGATTTAGTTACTAAAGGTATTAAAGATCCTTATCGTCTGTTAACTTCAAGAGCAGAATATCGATTATTATTAAGACATGATAATGCCGATTTAAGACTTAGAAAATACGGCTATGAAGTTGGTTTAATTGATCAACAAACGTACGATAAATTGTTAGATAAAATGCAAAAAATCGACGAATTAATGAATAAATTAAAAAATACTAAATTAACTACTAAAGATAACGAATTATTAAAAAAACTTGGAACAACTATTATAAAAGATGGAATCAATTTGTATGATTTAATGAAAAGACCAGAGATAACTTATTCAAAATTACTTGCTAATAAAGTATTAGATGACGAATATACTGAAGAAATAGTCGAACAAGTTGAATTAAGTATCAAATATGAAGGATATATTGCTAAAGCTAAAAGAGAAGCGGAAAAACTAATCGATTTAGAAAACAAATCTATTCCAGAAAATATTGATTATTCTAAAATCGTTAATTTAGCCAGTGAAGCTCGCCAAAAACTATCAGAAATTAGACCTACTTCAATTGGTCAGGCAATGAGAATTAGTGGCGTAAATCCTTCTGATATTGCTATATTGATGATTTATTTAAAGAAAGAGTATAAAAATGAAAAAAGATAAATTTATAGAAGAATTAGTAAAACTAAATATAGAAATAACAGATAATCAGCTAAATCTATTAGAACAATATTATGATATGTTAATTTTTTGGAATAACAAAATCAATTTAACAACGATAGTTGATAAAGAAGACGTCTATTTAAAACATTTTTATGATAGTTTGACGGTTGTTAAAGTTATCGATTTAAACAACGTATATAGTTTGTGTGATGTTGGAACCGGTGCTGGATTTCCTGGGATAGTTCTAAAAATTTTATTTCCCAAATTAAAAATAACATTAATTGATTCATTAAATAAGAGAATAAACTTTTTAAATGAAGTAATAGCAAAGTTAGGTTTAACTGATATTACAACAATTCATATTCGAGTTGAAGAATATGGTTTAGTAAACAGAGAAAAATATGATTTAGTTATAGCACGAGCTGTAGCACCATTAAATATTTTATTAGAATATTGTATACCCTTAGCAAAAATAAATGGTTACTTTATAGCAATGAAAGCAAATGTTAATGAAGAAATAGAAGCTAGTTCAAATGCCTTACAAAAATTAAATAGTAAAATAGAAACTTCTATTTGCTTTACTTTACCATTTGAACAAAGTAACCGGACAATAATTAAAATAAGAAAACTTTTAAAAACAGATAGAAAATTTCCTAGGAAATATAGTGATATAAAAAAAAGACCTTTATAAATTATAAATTTTTAGGTTTTTTTATTATTTCCCAAAAAAACTTGCAATATTTCCCAAAATATAGTATGATATTTTTATAAAAGAATTGGGAAGGGGTTTTTCTATGCAAAATAATCAAAAAACGGTCGTCGAATTAAATCTGGCTGATGTTTTACCAAATAGATTTCAACCACGTATAAAATTTGATGAAAATTCAATTAATGAGTTAGCGCTTTCTATTAAAAAATATGGAGTAATTCAACCAATAGTCGTAAGGAAAATTGGTGATAAGTACGAAATAATTGCCGGTGAAAGACGTTACAAAGCAAGTGTCGTTGCAGGCAAGCAAACAATTCCAGCTATTATATGTGAAATGAATGATAAAGATAGTGTTGAGATAGCTTTAATAGAAAATGTTCAAAGAGAAGATTTGACGCCTATCGAAAAAGCGATATCTTATAAAAAAATTTTAGATATGGGGTATGTCAATCAAGAAGAACTAGCTCAAAAAGTTGGGAAATCTCAATCTTCTATAGCTAATACGTTAAGATTATTAAATTTAAGTGATGAAGTTCAAGAAGCATTATTAGAAAATAAAATATCGGAAAGACATGCAAGATCTTTATTGAAAATAAAAGATAATGATGAACAAGTAAAGATGTTAAACAGAATTATAAATGAAAGGTTAACTGTTAGAAAAACTGATGAGGAGATAGATAAGATGTTAAATGATTATGATGTAAATAGTGATTTTAAAGATAAAGATAACTTAGAATCTGAACAAGTAGTCAAAATTCCAGATATTGATCCGCCATCTTTTATTAGTAATGTGCCAATGCCAGGTTTTATGGATATAGATAGGATTGCGGTCGAAGCTAAGGATATCACTCCTCAAGAAAAACCAAAAGCTGACATTAATGATTTACTTAAGAAAGATACTTCATTTCAAGAAGAAAAACCAGAGGAAAATAAGGAGGATGACACTATGTTGAATTCAGGTAAATTTTTTAGATTTTTCGATGCTAATGATAATGAAAACAGTAATAATCAAACAAGTTTTGCAAGTAATGATAGTTTTTTTGATAGTTTTAACAATTCTCAACCAGAACAGTTGGATGTTCCAGAGATTCCAACATATGAGGAACCAAGTATGAACATACCAAGTACTCCAGTAACTCCAGAAGTTCAAGAAGCACCAACAATACCAAACATTCCAAGTTATGAAGTACC
>CALVKK010000017.1 GCA_944332645.1 uncultured Bacilli bacterium | reverse complement strand
TGCTTTAATATATAAACCTGTTCCGCCTACTAAGATTGGAGTTTTATGACGCGATAAAATTTCGGCAATTTTTTTTCGACAATCTTTTTGATAATCATAAACAGTATAATTTTCATCAATATCTTTTATATCAAAAAGATGATGAGGAATATTTTGCTTTTCGGATTCTTTAATCTTAGCAGTAGCAATATCCAGTTTTCTATATACTTGTGTACTATCTGCGTTGATTATTTCACCATCCAATAATTTAGATAACGCAATTCCCATTTTTGTTTTCCCAATTCCAGTAGGGCCTAGAATAACAATGACCATAAAACACCTCATTAAAATATTATAGATAAAATAGGTTGATTAGTCAATCAACTTTATTTAAAAGCATATAATTAAATGGTGATGAAATGAAAATATGTGTATATGCAATTTGTAAAAACGAAGAGAAATTTGTAGATCGCTTTTGTGAATCAGCTAAAGAAGCCGATGATATTTTTGTCCTTGATACTGGTTCAAAAGATAACACGGTTGAACGCTTAAAAGCCCATGGAGTGACTGTTGAACAAAAAATAATCGACCCTTGGCGATTTGACGTAGCCAGAAATCTATCTTTAGATATGATACCTGAAGATTATGATGTCTGTATATGTTTAGACTTAGATGAAGTTTTAGAAAAAGGTTGGAAAGAAGTTATTCTGAATAATTGGAAAGAAGACACTACTAGGATGCGTTACAATTATATCTGGCGATATGATAAGAATGGAAATCCTAGCGTTAATTTTTTATCAGATAAAATTCATGCACGAAAAAACTATAAATGGGTTAATCCTGTCCATGAAATATTAAAATATGATGGAACAGAAAAGTTTATTACTTGTGAGGATTTAACAATCAGCCATTATCCTGATGATACTAAATCACGATCATCATATTTACCACTTTTAGAATTAGCGGTTAAAGAAGATCCAACAAATGATCGTAACATGCATTATTTAGGTCGAGAATATATGTATTATCAAAGATGGAATGAGGCAATCGATACATTAATAAAACATCTATCTTTACCTACTGCTTTATGGAAAGATGAACGATGTGCTTCAATGCGTTTTATAGCTAGAAGTTATAAAAATTTAAATAGATTCGATGAAGCAAAAATGTGGTTAGAAAAAGCAATAAAAGAGGCACCGTATTTAAGGGATCCTTATGTTGAGTCTGCCCTACTTTATTATCAATTAAAAGAATGGGAAAATGTTATCAAATATTGTAATGCAGCTCTAAAAATCGAAATTCATGCTAAAAGTTACATAAATGAAGTTTTCAGTTGGGATTATACTATTTATGATTTGTTGTCGATTTCATATTTTAATTTAGGAAAATACGATTTATCATTAGAAAATATTATTAAAGCGATTGACATGGCTCATGATGACGAACGTTTAAAAAACAATAAAGTATTGATTGAAAAAGCTTTGGTAGATAAATAAAAATATGTTATGATATATTTGCCAAAGAAACATTTAGTTTCATAATGTTGAATAATTATCAAAAAAAATAAAAAAGACATTTAATTTATTATAAGATTAAATGTCTTTTTTTCTCTACTACACGATAAAATAATAGCGATTAAATCTAAAACTTTTATCATAAAAACTTCTATTTTAATTTCATCAAATTTTCTCTTTTTAAGAATTTTAGAAAACACTCAACAAATGATGCTTTCATTAATAATACTATAAATCAATTAATCCTTCTTAATAAACATACTATCACCAAAACTAAAAAAACGATAATTATTATTAATAGCTTCTTGATATGCTTTCATAGTATATTCCTTAGTAGCAAAGGCACTAACCAACATAATCAAAGTTGATTTAGGCAAATGAAAATTAGTAATCAAGCAATCGATGGCTTTAAACTGATAACCAGGGTAAATAAATATATCAGTCCAACCACTACATTTTTTAAAACTACCATATAAATTAATGATTGTCTCTAACGTTCGCGTTGTAGTAGTTCCAACAGCTATGATTCGCCCTTTTCGACTGTTTAATATATCTGCTGTTTCTTCACTCATTATATAAAATTCACTATGCATTTGATGAGCAGTAATATCGCTTACATTGACAGGTCGAAATGTACCTAAACCGACATGCAAAGTAATTGGAGCAACAATAACACCGATATCTTTTATCTTTTTTAGTAAATTAGGTGTAAAGTGTAAACCAGCTGTCGGAGCAGCAGCACTACCAATATTTTTGGCATATACCGTTTGATATCTGTTTTGGTCTTGCAATTTTTCGTGAATATATGGTGGCAGTGGCATCGTCCCTAATTCATCTAGAATCTCTAAAAAAATCCCATCATAAACGAACTTAAAAATACGAATTCCTTCGTTTTGAACTTCAATACATTTTGCTTTTAATTTGTCGCTGAAATTAACTATTGTACCCTCTTTTATTCTTTTAGCAGGTTTGACTAAACACTCCCATTTATCATCAGTAAGGTCTTTTAACATCAAAATTTCAATTAGAGCTTCAGTATCTTCTTTAACTCCATATAATCTAGCTGGTATAACTTTAGTATCGTTAATAACTAAAACATCATCTTTTTTTAAATAGTCAACAATATCTTTAAAATGTCGATGTTGAATCAATCCAGTATCTTTGTCTAAAACTAGTAATTTAGAGGCATCCCTTTCTTTTAAAGGAGTTTGAGCGATTAAATTTTCTGGTAATGTAAAATCAAAATCATCTACAGTCATTTCAAATCCCTCACTCAATATTCAAACTATCCTGATAGTTGATTTTTAAATGCTTATAAGCTTTATCAGTGACAATTCTTCCACGACTAGTTCTTTTAAGAAAACCATTTTGTAATAAATAAGGTTCATAAACATCTTCAATAGTTGTCACCTCTTCACCAATACTGGAAGCAATAGCGTCAATTCCAACTGGACCACCATTAAATTTTTCAATTATTGCTTTCAATAGATTATAATCTGTCTCATCTAAACCCAGTTCATCAACTTTTAATTTATCTAAAGCCATCTTAGTTATTTCTTTATTGATGATGCCATCACCAATAACTAAAGCGAAATCTCTTACCCTTTTAAATAAGCGATTAGTAATACGTGGCGTTCCTCTACTTCTTTTTGCTAACTCGATAGCTGCTTCTTCTTCAATCGGAGTATTTAAGACTCGACTAGTTCTTTTGGCAATTTCAGTCAACTCATCGACTGTATAATAGTTTAATTTAGATATAATTCCAAATCTATCTCGTAGAGGGCTAGTCAAATCGCCTGTTCTCGTTGTCGCTCCTACTAATGTAAAAGGTGGTAAATCAATTTTAATACTTCGACTACTTGACTCGCTACCGACGATAATGTCTAAAGTAAAATCTTCCATTGCTGAATATAATACCTCTTCAATATATCTTGGAATTCGATGAATCTCATCGATGAATAAAACATCACCTGGTTCTAAAGTTGATAATATAGCAGCTAAATCGCCTGTTTTTTCAATAGCAGGACCACTTGCCGTTTTAATATTAGTTCCCAATTCATTAGCTATTATATAAGCCAAAGTTGTTTTCCCTAAGCCTGGTGGACCATATAATAATACATGATCTAATGGTTCCTCTCTTAATTTTGCCGCTTTAATATAAATAGCTAAATTTTCCTTGATTTCGCTTTGACCAATATACTCATCAATACTATCGGGACGAATTGTTTTCTCAAAAGTGTCTTCTTTTAATTCTTTATTTGTAACTACTCTTTCATCCATTAAACTCTACTCCTTTACATGTTTTAAAAATTCTATTCCTATTTTTTCACTACTAAACAGTTGTTGCACATTATTATTTTAAAAATAGCTTTAGAGCTTCTTTGATTTGCTCTTCTAAAGTTAAAGCAACGTTAACCTGCTTTACAACTTTCAAGATATCATTAGTTTTATAACCTAGGCCTTTTAATACCTCAACTAATTCATCATTGTTATTGTTATTAACCACATTATTTGCGTTTAATTTACCTTTTAAATCTAAAATTATTTGTCTAGCTACTTTATCACCAATCTTCGGAAATTTTTTCAGATATAAAATGTTTTCTCTTTCAATGGCATCAATAATACCATTAATTGAACCAGTTGCAATAATTGGTAAAGCCATCTTACATCCTAAACCTTTAACTTCGATTAGTTTTAAAAACAAATCTTTTTCTTCCTTTAATTTAAAACCATATAAAGATAATTCGTCTTCTTTAACACTCTGATAAATATAAACTTTATACTCTTCATCAATATTAAATGAATAAGGATTAGGTGTGTATATTAGATAGCCAACTTCATTATTTTCTAAAACAATATAGTTACTTTCTATCCCTTTTACAATTCCTTTTATATATTCATACATAAAACCACCATTATTATTATATCAAACATATTTTTGAATGTCTATGAACAAATTAGAATTTAATAAAATATATCATACAAAAATCATCGAATAGAAATTCGACGATTTATTTTTTCTTCCAAAATATTCTTACTAAATAAAAAAGTAAAATTATATACACGACACACAATAGCCACAATAAAACGGTTGTAAAAATTCCTGATGAGTACATATCAATTATATGATTAACACTATTAGGAAAATAGCTATTTATAAAATTACTTACTATCGGTACTGGAATATTATTAGCAATGAAATCTAAAATTCTCAAAAATATATCAATAATTCCAATATAATAAATAACATTACTAAATTTTTTAAATATCATTACTGCGATTGCAGCAATTACTAAAACTATTACTACTATGTCCATGCTTAACCTCTCAATTCCATATTAACAACATAATTATAATAATTAGATAAATCTATTTTGATGTTTTCATTATTGTTATAAACGGTAATTTTAATATACCCATCTATATCACTGTCATCGTTATAAATTATTTTTTGAAAATCACTTGTTTTAACTAAATAAGTATTACTATTATCGAGATGATTGGTGGACTCTAAAACACTAACCTGTAACAAATTATAAACATTAACTGGTATATATATATCTAAACTGTATTTAGATACTAATGAAGGCACATCTTCTAATTCATATTCTTGATTATTATACGTAATCAAATTAGTTACTGTATCATATTCAAAAGCTTCTTCACCAATTATTTCTAATCTGAAATTAGTTATATCTTTAATTTCCGCAAATTTATCATCGTTAGGTTCTTCAACAAGATTTGCAGATTTATTCGTTCCATTAGAAATAAGAATGAAAACAAAAGTAAAAAAAACTGCATAAATTATTAAAATTGATAATGCTCTTGTTCTTTTGTTTGACCAAAGTTTTTTTATGATTTCCCACAATTCTTTCATTCTAATACTTTCCCTACTATGTTTTTGTTTTGTAAACCATTAACAAAATCAAATGCATTCATTTTATTTTTTCCTTCCAGTTGAACGGTTTTAAAAACTATTTCACCATTACTAACCTTAACACCAATTCCGTCTTTATAAATAGCCGTTATTTGCCCATCAAATCCCATTGGATAATTATTAGTAATATATGCTTCCCACACCTTTAAAATCTTTCCTTCAAACAAACAATAACTACCTGGCCAAGCATTAAGACCTCTTATTTGATTATAAATTTGTTTTTTTGTTTGACTAAAATTTATTTTTTCATCTTCTTTTTTTAAAGTAAAAGCGTAAGTCGCCAAAGATTCATCTTGTTTTGTTCTAGTATTTGTGCCATCGATAATACTTGGCAAAGTATCTAGCAATAAATCACGTCCTATAATACTTAGCCGATCATGCAAACTGCTAGCAGTATCAGTATCACTGATTTCTGTTTCAATTTGACTGATAATATCTCCTTCATCCATCTTAGCATTCATATACATTATAGTTATACCAGTTTTTTTGTGACCTTCCATTATCGCTTTATGAATGGGTGCACCACCTCTTAGTTTAGGTAATAATGAAGCATGAACATTAATGCAACCTAATCTAGGACAATTTAGTATTTCTTTAGGCAAAATTTGTCCATAGGCACAGGTAATAATCAAATCAGGATTTAAATTGATTATCTCTTGATAATCAACTTTTATTTTTTCAGGTTGCAAAACTAAAATAGCGTTATCCATTGCTACCTGCTTAATAGGAGAAATCGTTATCTTACCATGATTACCTTTACGATCTGGTTGAGTAACCACTGCTCTTATCTTGTAATTTTTCAATAAGCCCTGCAAAATAGGTACCGCAAATTCAGGTGTTCCCATAAAAATTATTTCTAATTCTTTTTGTATATTAATTTGTGAAAGATCCATAACCATCACCTATAATAATTTTATCACGAAAAAAGAAAGAAGTAAATTACAATCTTTCAATTTAATTTAAGACTAAATTTTATTAGGATTAAAATCGATTCCTACTGTTACCTTACCATTAGCATATTTATCATTGATAAATTTTAAATATTGATAGATTTTTTTCGTATCCTTATACTTGATAATTATCTGATAATAGTAGACATTATTAATCTTAGGAATCATAGCAGTAGTTGGTCCTAAAATAATTTCATTTGATAAATTATCTTTTAGATAAGTTATTATTTTATGACTTTCTTCTTCACATTTTATATCACTGATACCTTGAATTTTAATTAAACACAAATTATAAAAAGGTGGATATTTTAATATTTTTCTAATTTTCATTTCTTGGTCATAAAAACTTTGATAATCATGATTCTTTGCACATATCAAACTATAATGATCAACGTTGAAGCCTTGAATTATAACTTCGCCAGTTAAATTACTTCTTCCTGCTCGACCTGCTACCTGATTCAATAGTTGAAATGTCCGCTCACTACTTCTAAAATCTGGGATATTTAAAGAATAATCTCCATTGATAACACCTACTAAGGTAACTTTAGGAAAATCCAAACCTTTAGCAATCATTTGAGTGCCTATTAAAATATTATATTTTTCATTTTCAAAATCAGTAATTATTTTTTTATGTGCTTGTTTAGTTTTTGTTGTATCAACATCCATTCTAACTACTTTAGCATTATCAAATTCATTTAAAATTATTTCTTCTAATTTTTCTGTTCCCATGCCTCTTTCTTTAATATCTTCTCCACCACAATTGGGACATCTATATAATTTATTAGTTTTATAATTACAATAATGACATACCATTTTTCTTGATTTTAAATGATAAGTTAAAGGAATATCACAATTAGGACATTTATGAGTAAATCCGCAATTATTACAAGTGGTAATAGTAGTATAACCTCTTCTATTTAACAAAATGATAATTTGCTCATCACGACTTAATTTTTCATTTATTTTATCTTTTAAAATTTGTGAAAACACAGTATTTTTATTTTTTATTTCTTCTTTCATATCAACTAAAGTGACTTTCGGTAAATTACTATTAATACGATTTTTCATTTCCAATAATTGATAAATGTTAGTTTTGGCTCTTGTGTAACTTTCAATCGATGGAGTTGCACTGCCTAAAATAATTGGACAGTTATGATAGTTTGCTCGATATAAACCTACATCAATCGCATTATATCGTGGATTATTTTCTTGCTTATAAGTATTAGAATGTTCTTCATCAATTATAATAATGCCTATGTTAGTCAATGGGGCAAATACAGCACTTCTAGCACCAATTACTATATCTACTTCTTTTCTTTCGATCTTTCGCCATTCATCATATTTTTCACCATTGCTTAAGTGACTATGTAATATAGCAATATCATTACCAAATCTTTTTTTAAATGTTTCAACTAATTGAGGTGTTAAACTAATTTCTGGCACTAAAACTAAAGCTTGTTTATTAAACGAGATTACCTTTTTTATTAGTCTAATATAGACTTCCGTTTTCCCTGATCCTGTCACACCATGTAATAAATATGGATTAAATTTATTTAGTTTTATTTTAGAAATAACTTTTTTTTGCTCATCAGTTAATGGTTTATCAGGTTCTTTTTCCAACATTTCATCATCTAAACGATACACTTCTTTTCTATACTTTTCAATTATCTTTTTATTAATTAGTTTATCAACAACGTATTTTGAAATACTATTAGCTTCTTTTAAAGAGATATCTCTATCATCCAATAGATTTAAAATCATTTCTTCTTTTTCATTAATCGGAATATATGTATCTATTTTTCTTATAAATAAAAGCGTTTTAAGTGCTATTTTATTGTTTACTTTTGCTTTTAATGCCACTGGAAGCATTGTTTGATATGCATTAGTTAAAGTGCATAATGTTTTTTTGCTAATATATTTTCCTAAACTTAATAATTCCTCATTTAAAATTGGAGTTTTATCAATTACATCGATAATTTCTTTTAATTTATATTCATCAGGTAACTCATCTTTAATAGCTACAACAAAACCTTCTAATTTTTTATTGCCAAAAGGAACTAAACAACGAATCCCTATTTGCACATTCAAATTAGAAGGAATTAAATAAGTAAAAGTTTTATCGATTTTTTGAATTTCCACTAAGACTTCTGCTATCACTATCTCACCAAGTTCATTTTAACATTCAACTATAACTTGGTCAAGTTAAAATAATCCATTTTAAACAATATTCTAGACTTTTATATTCAATTTTATTACACTTTTACATATTCTATATATAGAAATGAGGTGATTACTATTAACGATATATATCAAAATGCTATGTGCAAAATTGAGCAAGACCAAAAATGTAAACCTTCATGTGTAACTTGTATCGGAGCAACAGGGCCTACCGGACCAACTGGACCTGCTGGACCTACCACTGTTGCAGTTGGTCTAACAACAACAGGTATTCCAGGTAGTGCAGCAAGCGTTGTAAATGCTGGTACAAATACAAATGCTATTCTTGATTTCGTTATCCCTGCCGGAGCTACTGGACCGACTGGGCCTACTGGACCTACCGGACCTGCTGGAACCGGAGCTACTGGAGCAACCGGGCCTACTGGACCTACCGGACCTAGTGTTACACCAACTTTAACGATAGGAACTGTAACAACTGGAGCAACAGCAGCAGCTTCCATAACTGGTGTTTCCCCTAATTTCTTTTTGAACTTAACCATTCCAACGGGAGCAACTGGGGCTACTGGAGCTACTGGACCTACTGGACCTACTGGACCTACCGGACCTGCTGGAACAACTGGTGCTACTGGAGTGACTGGACCAACTGGACCTACCGGACCTGCTGGAACAACTGGGGCTACTGGACCTACCGGACCTGCTGGAACAACCGGTGCTACTGGACCGACTGGGCCTACTGGAGCCGCTGGAACAACTGGAGCGACTGGAGTGACTGGACCTACTGGACCAACTGGACCTGCTGGAGCCGCTGGTGCTACTGGACCTACCGGACCAACTGGACCTACAGGACCTCAAGGTATTCAAGGTAACACAGGTGCTACTGGACCTACTGGATCTGAAGGTGCAACTGGACCTACTGGACCTGAAGGTGCAACTGGACCTACTGGACCTGAAGGCGCGACTGGACCTACTGGACCTACCGGACCTGAAGGCGCGACTGGACCTACCGGACCAACAGGACCTACTGGGCCATAAAAAAAAGCTTTTGTAGCTTTTTTTTATAAAAGTATAATATTCAATATTCAAGGTATAATAATAATTGGTGATACAATGAAACCAATTATTGGAATATTAGGAATTGGTGATAAATCAATTTCAAATAAAAATACAATTTGTATTTTTGAAAACTACCGAAAAGCAATCATAAAATATGGTGGAATCCCAATTGCTATTCTCCCTCCTCAACTATTTGATTATTATAATGCTATACCAAAAAATGCAGAAAAACTTACTGATGACGATAAAAAAATTTTAATTTCTCAAATCAATTTATGTCAAGGAATTATCATACCAGGAGGAGATAAAAGATTCGAGTATCATCTTTTTGTGTGTGATTATTGTAACAAAAAAAGCATTCCACTTTTAGGAATTTGTATGGGAATGCAAGTAATGTGTAATTACAATAATAACAATCAAAATATTATGGTAAAAAATCATAACTGCAATCAAAAATACAAACATTTAGTTAACATAAATAAGAATAGTCAATTGTTTACGATTTTAAAAGAATCAAAAATTCTAGTAAATAGTTTTCATAACTATCAAGTTGAAAATAGTGGTACGTATAACATTGCTGCTACATGTGATAATATAATTGAAGCAGTTGAAAAAAAAGGGAACACTTTTAATATCGGTGTTCAATGGCATCCGGAGAAAAATTACGATAAAGATTTAAACAGTCAAAGGCTATTTACGGAATTTATAAATAACGCTAAATCATACTCTTGCGAGTGAAAACCTTAACATTTTCTAAAGTGTATATATTTAATACACTTTTTTTATTTGTTTTAATAAAACATAATCCTTTAATAACAACATCATTTTTGTTTACTTCGACAGTATGCTTTTTTAAATTAGTAGGTATATTTTTATAATATCTTTTTATTTTTAAAGTATTAGATATATAAAATGTTAAATCAATATCTTTAGCTTCTATTTGTAAATACTTATCTACTACAATAGTTTGATTACCTTTTATTTGATAAGTAACTGGTTTTATTTCTTTTTTTGGTATTATTTTTTTTAATTCTTCACCACTTACATAATTAGATATATCATTTTCATCTAATAATCCGGGTGTATCGATTAAAGTAATATCATTTAATTTTATTTCAATAATATTTAAAGTTGTACTAGGAAGTGGACTAGTCGTTATTTCTGTTTTGGTATCAGAATAATTATAAATTAATTTATTAATCATCGTTGACTTGCCAGCATTAGTATATCCTACTACATAAACATTATTTGATTTTTTATATTTATTTATTTTACTTAATAATTCATCAAAATTATAATTTTTTGAACTACTTATTATTATTTTATCAATATAATCTGTTTTATAATCATAATTATATAATTTATCAAAAGAAAGACTTTTAGGTAATAAATCTCTTTTGGTTAATATCAGTAAAATATCATTTTTTAAATATTTTCTAATTAAAGATAAATCCCCTATATTAAATAAATCAACAACTAACAAAACTAAATCATTTGTTTTATTAATATTTTCTAATATAGGAATAAAGTCATTATTATTTTTAGATATAATCTTATATTCATTATAATGTTTTATCCGAAAACATCTTTCACATAATCCATCATTTGCAATTAATGTTCCACAGCCATTACATCTATTCATAGTATTTTCCTTTGGTAAACAAATCATTATCTCGTAATTTCTTTAATATTTTCTTTTCAAAATGACGATTAATTCTGGTCATTTTATTTTCTTTTGTTCCAATTGGATTTACTAATATCGTAGTAATCCCAACATTATTTCCACCTCTAATATCCGTTAATAATTGATCCCCAATACTGGCTACTGAGGCAACGTTTAGCTTATATTCATCCAAAAGTTTCATATATTTTCTTTTAAAAGGTTTCATAGCCATAGCGCAACAATCAACATCTAATTCATCCTTAAACGGTTTAACACGAGTTTTAGGGCTATTTGAAAAAATGATAATTTTAAAACCTTTAGTTTTCAAATCATCAAAAAGTTCCTTGATCTTCTTACTAGGCTTTTTGATTGTTATTGGTGCAATGGTATTATCCAAATCAAATAACAAACATTTTATCCCTCTATTATATAAAGCATCATAATTAATGGCGTAAATACTTTTTTGATAAATATCTGGTATATATTTTTCCATACTGAACAACTCCTACAATAATTATATCAACATATTAATAAAAATAAAATAGTTTATGACATATTTATTAAAACAAAAAGTATATCAAAATAAAATATTATTTATTAATAATATTTAATAAATAATATTTAGTCATCAATCCGTTCAAATAACAATTCTAAATTGTTTATTTTAATATCACTATCTAATTGATATTCTTCCCATTTAAAAGGTTTTAATCCTAACATATTTTTTATTTTATTAGCACTGCTAGGAATAAATGGGTTTAACAAATTAGATAAATTAGCCATAATGTAAACACAAGTATAAGTAGTTTCATTAAAAGAGATAATGTCTTCTTTAACTTGAATCCAAGGTTGTCTTTCATCATAATACTTATTGCCTAAAACAGCATAATCAATAATGGTATTAAGAGCTTGTTTTAATTCACCATCTTCGATTAACTTCCCAACTTCGTTATAAATAGATTTAGTACGAGCCATAATATCAACGTCAATTTCTGCTCTTTTAATAACTCCATCAAACTTCTTGTTAATAAAAGATAAATTGCGATTAACAAAATTACCTACTACACCGACTAAAAATTTATTATGCGCCAAAACAAGATCAGATGATGAAAAATTAACATCTTTTTTTTCTGGACCATTAGCAATCATAAAATACCTAACAGTATCTTTATCATATTTGCTAACTAGTTCATCCATTGTAATTAAATTACCTTTACTTTTACTCATTTTTTCATCGTTCATATTAACATATTCACAAGAAATTATTTTTTTAGGTAATTGCCATTTTAAATTAATAGCATTTAACAAAGCAGGATATATAACTGTATGAAAAGTAATGTTATCTTTGCCATGAACAAAGTAAGTGATCAAATTGTCTTTATCTGTTAAAAAATGATCAAAATCAATATTACGATCTTTGCACACCTTCATTGAAGCTGTTAAATAACCCATAACAGCCTCAATCCAAACATAAATTTTTTTATCCTCGTAACCTTCTACCGGAACATCAACACCCCAAGTTAACTGTCTAGTTGTAGCACGATCAATAAGGCCTAAATTAAGATACTTTTTGGTTTCATTGATTGCATTTTTACGCCAATCATTAACTCGCTCATCAACTAATTTTTCTAAAACTTTTTGAAAAGCTGATAATTTAAAATATAAATGTTTATTTTTTTTAACAATAGTTGCTTCACCACATATTTTACAATGTTTATCTTTTAATTCTTGAGGATTAATTGGACTTAGGCAATCATCACATTGTTCTCCCATCGCATGACCCCCACAAATTGGACAAGTACCAATTATTTCACGATCTGACAAATATTCATTACATTTTGGACAATAATCTTGTTCATCTTCTTGCTCATAAATATAACCATTATTCAAAATTATCTTGTAAAATTCTTGAACTTGTTTTTTATGCTCTTCTGTCATCGTAGCTGTATAAAAATCATAAGAAAAATCTAAATTTTGAAAACTTTTTTTAAACTCTTCATGATACTTACTAGCAATGCTTTCTGGAGTTATTCCTTCTTTTTTAGCTCTTACTGTAATTGGTGTTCCATGACAATCAGTACCTGAAACATAAATTACTCTATTCCCACAACCACGGTGATAACGAGCTATAACATCAGCAGGAAGTAAAGCAGCTAAATGACCAATGTGCAAAGAGTTATTAGCATAAGGCCAAGCTCCTCCTATTAATATATCTTTCATAACATTTCTCCTTTAATCAATTTTATAAATATCAAGTTAGAAATCACCAAAAATAAATTTTTTAATATCCTCAACTTTATAAATTATTTTATAACAATATTAACCAATTTTTTAGGAATTGTTATAATTTTGACAATTTCTTTATCTTCAATGTATTTTTTAACATTCTCTAACTCTTTAGCTAATGTTTCCATTTCATCTTTAGATGTATCTATACTAACGATAATTTTACCTCTTACTTTACCATTTACTTGAACGACTAATTCATAACTGTCATTTTCTAATTTATTTTCATCATACCTAGGCCAAGAAGTCAAACAAATCGGTTCAAGTCCACATTGTTCATTTAATTCTTCGGTAATATGTGGTGAGATAGGATTTAAAAGAACAAGTAAAATATGATAGTCGGCTTTAGTAATTTTTTCTTGTTTTTCATACTCGTTTAATAATATCATTAAACTAGAAACAGCAGTATTATATTTCATGCTATCTAAATCATTAGTTACTTTTTTTATGGTTTGATTAATCAAAATTTCTAAATTAGGGCTATAGTTAAGATTATCAATTACTTTATCTTTTAACCGAACAATTCTATCCAAAAATTTACGACAACCATTTAAACCAGAATCACTCCATGCAGCATCTTGAGCATAATCACCAATAAACATCTCATAACAACGTAAAGCATCAGCACCATATTGATCAACCATATCATCAGGATTGACAATATTACCTTTACTTTTACTCATCTTTTCGCCGTTAGCTCCTAAAATCATACCATGTGCTACCCTTTTTTTAAATGGCTCTTTAGTTGGAACTAAACCAATATCATATAAAAATCTATGCCAAAATCTAGCATATAGTAAATGTCTAGTTGCATGTTCCATACCACCATTATAATAATCGACCATACCCCAATATCTTAAAGCTTCTTGCGAACAAAATTCTTTTTCATTGTGAGCATCCATATATCTTAACCAATACCAACTAGATCCTGCCCAATTTGGCATTGTATCGGTTTCTCTTTTTGCCTTACCACCACATTTTGGGCAAGTGGTATTAACCCAATCAGTTATATTAGCTAATGGGCTTTCACCATCATCTGTTGGTTCATAATGAGCAACATCGGGCAAAACAACTGGTAAATCATCATACGGAACTGGTTGCCAACCACATTGTTCACAATAAACTAATGGTATTGGCTCACCCCAGAATCTTTGTCGAGAAAAAATCCAGTCTTGTAAACGATAGTTAGTTTTTTTAGTAGCTATTCCCTTTGATTCCAGAAACTGAATCATTTTAGCAATAGCTTCTTTTTTTGTTTTAATTCCGTTTAAAAAATCTGAATTAATCATTTCGCCATCGCCAATATAAGGTGATTGTGATATATCACCACCTTTAATAACTTCAATAATTGGAATATTAAATTTTTTAGCAAACTCATAGTCTCTTTCATCATGTGCTGGCACTGCCATAATTGCACCTGTACCATAATGCATCATAACATAATCAGCAGTAAACAAAGGTATTTTATTTCCATTTAAAGGATTAATTGCTTCAATCCCTTCAATTTTAACACCCGTTTTTTCCTTACTTAATTCCGTTCTTTCAAATTCAGTTTTTTCTTTTGCCTTTGTTTGATATTCTTT
>CALVKK010000016.1 GCA_944332645.1 uncultured Bacilli bacterium | reverse complement strand
TGACACCAATGGTTGAAGGTATTGCAAAAGATAGTGATAGTAATAATCCTGAAAATGTTATTAAAGGAATTGCTGACGGTATTCCAATGGGAAGATTAGGAACAATTCAAGAATTAGGTAATCTAGCTGCTTTTTTAGCAAGTGATATATCTAATTATATAACTGGAGCAGAATTTGTCATCGACGGAGCTTCAACTCTACCTGAAACAAAAAGTGTTGGTGTCTAAAATTTTTAATTTTATTGATTAGAAAAAACAATCGATTTAGATTGTTTTTTTATAAAGTTCTACTCCAACACATAAGGGCTTTGAGCCGTTCCATCACCACTTATAAATGTTAAATTGTTTTTTAAAAATATAACTGGTCGAACACCATAACTATTCGTTGGATTTATAGAACCACTCATATCACCATCGTTGTAGATACCACGTACATAAGATGAATCATATCTATTCATTAACCAATAAGTATATGATGCTGTTGGATTTTCGATCGTATTAATATCGACAAAATATTTAGTACTTGAAGTTCCTAAATCGATGTCATTTCCCGAAAACATCTCACCTACCGTTGGCAATCCTACATTAGCTGATATTTCTTCATCTTGAATGTCTAAATAATTCTGACCTATTCCAACCACATATGGATAATCGCCAATATAAAAGGTCTTGTTGCCTGTATAACGATAATCATTTGATATACTATTAGCAAATTCATTCAGTGGTGTGTATATCGTATGACTAGTCGTGATTGTTGTTGTATCTCCATAGACACTTGTATTTGAAAGTAAGCCGTTTAAGACTACTTTGATACTATCATTATCCTTACTTACAACTCTAAAGGTACATAGTTTATCACTACCACATTCACTTCCCGTAGTTGAAACGTTGATATATTCTCCAATTTGAACATCGTTTGTTCCTGTTGCTTTTGTTTCTGTTTTATAATTTGATGATAGAGTCCCATCGCCACTACTAATTCTGATATTATTTATTCTAATCACTGGTCGTACTGCCGAACTTACCATTGGTGATCCCTCTGTCATTAACTCATCAATATTTACCAAATATAATCCATCGATTCTAGTAACCCTATTACCTGTCCAAAAATTATCATCAACAAAAGTCCAACTAAACTTTTGATATTGTTCGTAATCTAATAAACCGACTTTTTGTATTGTGGTTATTTCACTGACATTATTCAACTGACCGACATTAAATGTTGTATCTACGATGTTTTTTTGAATCCTACTATCCAAACTGTTATAAAAATAATCGTTTAGCCAAGTATTAATATAACTATTTTCATATGCCTCTTGAGTCGTCCAAACTGTATTAGTTGGTTGAATGCTAGTTAATGGTTGCGTTGAAATTAATAATAGTGTATTAGTATTTGTATCTATCTCCATTATCCGCCAATGATGACCACCATACCATAGATAATTATTATTTACTTGACTATTGCTTCCTTTAAAATAATAAATATTTTCGTTAGTATCATCTTTTACTAACCCAGTCGTTGCTCCATCAGTATAATTGTCTAACAAAATATCAATTAAAGTTGGGTATATAATACAGGTTTCATCGTATTCATATATGTACTGATTATAGTTAGTACTGTAAGATATTTTAACACAACCAGACATATCAGTGTCATCTAATGGATTTTTTAAAACGCCATCTTTTGCATTAGTAATATATCCACCATTTATTAAATCAGATAAACTAACCGAATAAACATCGAAGCTATCTGTTTCTGGTAACTTATCAGTATTATAAATTCCCCAAGTTTTAGCTGCTTCAACTATCATTCTTTTCTGATCTTCATAAGCTTGTTCTTTACTGCTTTGAATTGAACCACTGATAATTGGATATGCAATTAAAGAAACTATTGCCAACAAAGCTATGACACACAACAATTCGATTAACGTAAATCCTCTTTTCACTTATAATCACCAATCATATTCTAAGTTAATTATATATTTTAAAACAAAGAAAGTCAAGAAAAAGCTAATCTCATTTGATTAGCTTTTAAGGAAGAATATTCTTCCAATCTATATTAAACGCTAACAGCTATTAGCGTACATATTGAGACAAGTATAGGTCATGTTTTAATCTATACTTGTCATATACGTGTTAACGTGATTAGTATTTAATATTGCTTCTTAAAATGATCAAAACTATTAATCGATCCGTGATGTCCTACTTTTAATATATCCATTTTTGACAAATTATATTCACTAATAATATAATTGACAGATTTTTCCATCCATGAATAATATATTCTAAACTATCCTTTTTGTGTAGATGATTAATCTATTTTTCTATTGTAATTTTAATCGTTTTATTTTAATAACGTTTTTAATTTAAACTTGTTTCAATTATAACAATTCATATTCTTTAGCTAAAATCCTTTTATCACTGCAATACTCCATAATAAATTTATTATCTTTCTTACATATGATTATTCCGATAGTCTTGTCTTGATTAATTTTTTTTAAATTATTATCAACATAATTCATGTATACTTGGATTTGCCCAGTGTGCTCCTTTTTTAGTTCAGTTACTTTTAACTCAACTACGACAAAGCAATCAAATTCAAAATTAAATAATAGAAGATCAATGTAGTTATAAACATTACCGATTTTAATTTTATATTCGCTACTTATAAAACAAAATGAATTCCCTAACTCTTTCATAAATGATTCTATGTCTTCTAATATTAATTTTTGTAAAATTTTTTCTGATATTTCTGTATAATTATAATTATTCTTAATTAGTATCGGATCCTTTACAAAATCTACTACGCTTGATAGATTACTATTAATTAATTTACCTTTTGTGTCTATTGGTAATCTTTGAAATTCCCTATTTTTAATTTTGTCTCTAAGTTGTCTAACTGACAAACTATGAATTTCTGCTATTTGCATATAGTATTTGATTTCTTCAACAGACTTTATTGATAATAATTCACAATAATGTGACCAAGATAATTGTGCAGACACTGTCTGCATTTTTTCTTTTACCTCATAAAATCTTAACATAAGCCATAAATTTCTTTTGCTGTAACCTTTTCCTAATTCATTTGTTAATCTTATCGAATATTCTTTTATTATCCCTTGTCCATAATGTTTACCTGCTTTAGATAACAACTTACCAACATTATAATAAGTTTGTAAATCACTTTTATTTATTGCATAATTCTTTACTTTTTTACATACTTCATTATTTAATAGTTCGTTTTTTATATCTTTATAATAATTCATACTGCCTCCTTTTAAGGTGTACATGTATTTATCTTTAATTTGTCTTTCTTTAATTGAAACATAACACTTCCATCATAATCTGTTCGATAGATAATAGTATCATCTAAATTATATAGCACTTCTTTATTTGGATGACCATATCTATTATTTTTTCCAACTGATATCATCGAATATTTTGGATTAATACTATTTATAAATTGTTCACTTGAGCTTGTCTTACTACCATGATGTCCTACTTTTAATATGTCAATATCATTTAAATTATATTTATTTAAAATGTTATCTTCCACTTCTATCCCCGCATCACCCATTAATAATAACTTAATATTATTTAATACAGTATAAACAACATTCGAATTATCATTTTCATTATCATATAACTTATTATTTAAAAAATATAATTTATTATTAGCGATATTTAATTCTTCAATATTTTGATAATAATCAATATTCTTTTCCTCAAGTACTTTAATTAAATCTAACTCTAAATCATTATATTCGCCGTTATTAAATATAACTTTATCTACTTTAAAACTATTAATTAAACTAATTGCTTCTCCCATGTGATCATAATCACCATGAGTCAAAATTAAATAATCAAGTTTTTTAATTCCAAGACTTTTAAAATATGGAACGAGCTTATTTTTAGCTATACTATAATTACTAAAGTAACTACCACCAGTATCAATCAAAATACTTTTATCTTTTATTTCCAATAAAACACTGTCACCTTGACCGACATCGATCATCGTCAAACAAATATTTTTATTAAATAACCTAATATTAGTATGGACTAAAACAACAACGACTAATATATAAAAGTATTTTGGTTTTAAAAAAATAATTGTAATTAAAAGATAATAAAAAAGAAAGAAAAAGACATTTATTTTACTCATGATTATATCGACGTTAAAATGATTGAAAAATAACGATAGTTGTTCCATAATATGCAAGCAAAACAACAACAAATTATCAAAACATGGAATAATTAAAACAAGCAAACACAACGGAAAAATAATGAAAGTAACAAAGGGAACAAAAATAACATTTATAAGTGGACTAGTTAAATTAATATAGTAAAAATTATTAATCATAATAGGAATACTAGCAATAAAACAGATAGTTGAAGTAACTAAAAGTTTTATGAAATAATTTTTAAAGCGATTACTTAATTTACCAAAATATATTAAATAAAAACTGATAACAAAACTAAATAAAAATCCAACATTATATATATAATAGGGATTATACAAAAGCATCACACAAGCAATTAAAACGATTGTTTTTTTCTTATTATATTTGTTTAAGATAAAGAGAAAAACAGCTCTTAAAACTGACGGCGTAAAATTGGTTAAAAAAGCATAAAAAACTAAAAACAAACTAATTATTAAGTGACTATACTTAAAGCGTTTCAAAAAAAACAAAAGAATACTAGCTAACAATGTGACATGCATACCAGAAATAGCGAGCAAATGCGTAATGCCATTTTCCCGATAAATATTTTGCATATTATCATCAAGATCCTGCTTATCACCTAAAATAAAAGCTTTAATATAATTGCCACTTTTTAATTGATCAATTCGTCTATAAACATTATTTTTAATTTTATAAAAAAAGTTATCGTTATCTGTTACTTTTTCGATTTTATCAGCTTTTAAATTAAAATATATTTTGTTGCTTAATAAATATAACCGATAATTAAACAAATTAAACACTGTATTATTGGATGGTTTAGATAATTGACCGCTGATCTTTATTTGATCACCTAATTCATAGTCTAACTGTAAATTAGTATAATAAGTAACATTAATCTTCTCCTTAGCTTTTAAAATTATATTGACTTTATTATCTTGATAAGTCATACTGACAATATGACCAGTTAGGGTAATATCTCCTTCATTGTAATTTGATTTATAAATCGAATTACGTGTTATAAAAAAGGTATAAAAAGCTGTAAAAATAATTAATAGTTTATAAAGTAAGCTGATCTTTGATTTTATCATAAGTAGCTTGTCCAATTCCATCAACTTGCATTATTTCTTCAATCGTTTTAAAACCACCATTATTTTGTCGATATTCGATAATAGCTTCGGCTTTTGTTTGGCCTATGCCACTTAATTCCATCAATTGCGATATAGTAGCATTGTTTAAAGAAATCTTATTTGATTGATTATTTTCAATATTTGTCTTTTCTTCATCATCAAATTCTTCTATGCAAGCATCATTTTCTAATTTTGGACAAATACATTCCTTTTCAATATACTTAATGCTAGTTTCGCCCTCTTGCATTTTTTTGATTTCATCTTTAGTATAAATAATTATAACCATTTCGTCACTAACGTTTTTACTCAAGTTAATGACACTAGTATCAGCTTCCTCAGTTAACCCACCACTTAGATTAATAACGTCGCTAACACGACTATTTTTATCCAGTTCATAAACACCAGGATTATTGACAGCACCTTTAATATCAACTTTAACTTTTGTTTCTTCTGCTACGACGGTTGATTCGATGTCTTGTTTTTCTAAAACAATTTCATCTTCATTCGACTCATTATCATTAAATATAAATATTAAAACTAAAACTATCAATCCCAATAATATAAAATATTTATACTTCATTACATAATACATTTTCCACCTCCTATTAATTATATTGACAATTAAAATTTAAAAATCCTGCAAAAAAGAACTTGTAATTACACAAGTTCTTAAATACTTCTTAACTGACCATGCACTTTAATTTCAACCTCTTTAATGATTTTTTCTAATAATTTATTGACCTCATCATCTGTCAAAGTTTTACTAGGATCATTAAATGTTAACGAATAAGCTATTGATTTTTTATCGCGATCAACATTTTCACCAGTATAAACATCGAAAACACTAACTTCAGTAAGTAATCGCCCACCAGCTTTTTTAATAATTTCTACAATATCAATAGATGCAACATCTTTGTCAACGATGAAAGCAACATCTTTATTAATACTTGGATATTTTGATATTTCTTTATACTTAATTGGTTTAGCTGCAATCAATAATTTATCCATACTTATTTCACATACATAAATTTCATCTTTATTAAGTGATGGATGAACGCGACCAATGATACCAATTTCTTTACGGTCCAAAAGTATTTTTGCACTCATGCCAGGATGAAGATCGGCAATATTATCAACGACAAAACTATACCTATTTTTAAATCCTAAATAATTAAATAAATTTTCAACAATGCCTTTAAGTACATAAAAATCAATTTTAATATTAACATTATTCCAGTTACTATTAATGTAATTACCTTTCATTAAAATAGCAACTTTACTATCTTCTGTATACTCTTGATCGTAAGTTTTAGCAATTTCATAAATCATGATATCATTAACTTTACGCATTTTATTATAATCATAAACATTTAACAATGAAGGAAGCAGTGTTTTTCTAATATATTCTTTGTCACTACTCATCGGATTTGGCAAAGCAATAATCTTCTTGTCGTCATAATTAAATAAATTAGCCATATTTTTTGAAATGAGCGTATAAGTTTTAACCTCATTTAACCCTAAACTGCGCAATCGTTTGGAAATAATTTTGCGCAAGTTTACGTTGCCTATATATTGTCCTTTACGAATGCTTGTCTTTGGTAAAGTTGATACTAAATTATGATATCCATACAACCTACCTATTTCTTCAGCAATATCATTAACGTTAGGATCGACATCCAAACGGCGATTTGGAATCATAACTTTAAACTGATCACCATCTAGTTCATAAGCGAAATCAAGACGATTTAATTCTGTTTCCATATCTTCTGTTGTAATAGTAATACCCAATATTTTATTGATATCATCAGCTTTAAAAGTAACTGTCTTTAATGATTTATCAACTTTATCATGAATAACCATCCCTTTTAAAACTTTAGCATTAGCATATTTTTCTAAAAGATGACAAGCACGATTTATCGCTTTTAAGGTATATTCATAATTTAAACCTTTACCATATCTAATTGAAGCTTCACTTTTTAAATTCAAACGATTAGCGGTATTTCTGATACTGACAGCATCAAAAATAGCACTTTCGATTAAAATACTTTTCGTATTGATATCATCTTCCGTATTTTCACCACCCATAACACCAGCAATACAAACCGGTTTAGCACCGTCAGTGATTACGATATCTGAAGGTATCAGTTCTCTTTCTTTACCATCAAGGGTAATAATCCTTTCATCTTCTTTGGCATCTCTAACTAAAATATAGTCACCTAATTTATCTTTATCAAAGAAATGCAATGGTTGACCATATTCTAACATGACATAGTTAGAAATATCGACAACATTGTTGATTGGCCGCATCCCAGCAGCGATTAATCTTCTTTTAATAAAATCTGGTGATTCCTTTATTTCCACATCAGTAACCATTTTAGCTAAATAATATGGACATTTAGTAGTTGCTACTTCTAATTTAAAATGATCGTTAATATCGTCATCAATTTCTTTAAAGTCATCAACTGGTAAAGTCACTTTTCGATTTAAAACAGCAGCTATTTCATATGCAAATCCGATGTGGTAATAGCAATCATTATTGCGATGTTTATGAACATCTAACTCATATAATGTATCACTCATTTTTAAAAATTCTAATGGATCTGTTCCAACTGGAGCATCACTATTTAATTCACAAATTCCTTTAGCATAGGTTTCTTGTGTTTTTTCTTCTAATCCTAATTCGTATAAAGCACAAATCATTCCATTAGATTCAACATTTCTAATCTTACTTTTCTTTATTTCAAAATTACCTGGTAAAATAGCACCTGGCAAAGAAACAATTACTTTTATGCCCTTTCTAACATTACTAGCTCCACAAACTATTTGTAAAACACGATCACCGACATCGACTTTGCAAACGTGTAAATGATCACTATCAGGATGATCATAACAATCGATTACTTCCCCAATAACTAAATTGTTAATATGATTTGTTATAACCTTTTCAACATTGATGCCGGCTTTAGTTATTTTAACAGCCAATTCTTGAGGATCTTGATCGGAAATGTCAATATAATCTTTAACCCAATCTAAACTGATCATTTAATCACTATCCTTTCTGTCAAAAACACTTAATTCTCTTAAATCAGCGTTGTAAAATGTTCTAATATCATCAATACCATATTTCAACATTGCAAGACGATCAGCTCCAAAGCCAAAAGCAAATCCTGACCATACTAAAGGATCATAACCACTCATCCTTAACACATTAGGGTGAACTATTCCTGCTCCTGCAACTGTTATCCAACCAGTTTGTTTACAAATATGACATCCATGACCATGACAGTTAAAACAACTGATATCCACTTCAACTGAAGGCTCAGTGAATTGATAGTAACTAGGTCTAAATCTAGTTTCGATACTATCACCAAATAATTTTTTTACAATTATATCGATGGTCCCTTTTAAATCAGATAAACTAATATCTTTGTCAACTAACAAACCTTCAATTTGAATAAATTGATGAGAATGAGTCGCATCATCATTATCCCTGCGATAAGTTTTACCAGGACAAATCATCCTAATTGGATTTTCGCCTTTATTAGCTAGCATCGTTCTAACTTGGGTTGGCGAGGTTTGACTTCTAAGTAAAATTTCCTCTCCTTCGATATAAAAGGTATCTTGAGCATCGCGTGCTGGATGTCCTTTAGGAATGTTAAGCATTTCAAAATTATACTTATCCTCTTCTATTTCTGGACCGTCGACAACATCATAACCCATAGAAACTAAAAGTTCTTCGATTTCTTCGATTAATTTTTCTAAAATATTAGGACTACCCATTGGTATTTTAACGCTAGGTAAACTGATATCGATCTTCTCGTTTTTTAATTTCTCATTCAACAAATTTAATTCGATTTCTTTATGTTTATCGTCAAACAATTTTGTAACCTCTTGTTTTAGGTTATTAATAAGTGGGCCATACTGTTTTTTTTCTTCGATTGATAATTGCCCCATACCAGATAATAAATCGCTGATGATTCCTTTTTTACCAATATATTTAACTCTTAAATCGTATAGAGTTTTATCATCGTTAACATTTGTAATCTCATTGATAACATCTTCTTTAATTTTTTTTGAATCAATCATAATTATCTCCTTTCATAATATAAATTTCTATTTCCAAATAAAAAGCAACTCATCGCAAGGACGAATTGCTCGTGGTACCACCTTAATTTATAGAATAATCTATCTTTAATGACTATAATGCGTCACCTAATAAACTCCGAAGGTGAATTCTTAAAAGATTATTAAATGTTTGCACCGACCACATTTTCTCTTTAAATAATTACTTTTAATACTATTTCTTCTTCAACGTCTATTTTGCTTTCATTTCGAAATTTTGACTGATCTTGTTTGGAACAATTTCACGACACACAGTAACAACTTGATCCAAACCAGGATGAGGTTGTGAAAAACAAGCTTCTTCTAGCATCCAATCAGTTACTCTATCGATGTTGTTAGGATTTTTTATTAAACCTAATTTAACGATCAGAGGATAAGTCTCTTTTAAAGTACTTTCATTATTTAAACCATTATTCATCAATTTCATGATATCCATAAATTCTTTCATAAAAAACTCCTTCTAATAAACAGCGTTCATTATTAAAGTTGCATCATTGTTGAAATAGGCATTAAATAAGGTATCATTTCCAACCACTTCCGCAATCATATTAGTAGCAACAATTTCATCCTCATATTCAGATTCGTCTTCGTTACCAACTAAATAATTAGTCAATATTTCTGTATATCCAACATTTAAAGCTTCATAAGCATTGTCTTTATTAAAACCGGTAAAGTTATCCTTAGCAGTAATAATATTCAATAACTCGCGCATCAAAATATGGCGACAATCGATGTTGTCATCAATTTTTATTAAACTAACTAACATTTCATTAGCAGTCGGATTATAACTAGATGATTTCCTTATTAAGAACTTGCTTCCTCTAACTATTTGCAATGTTTTTAATCGTTCATTTAGATTAGTAAGATCTACGTTAGGAAATTTAGCATTAAAAATGCTGATTAATTCCATTAGACAATCCTTCATATCATCGGTTAGATTAGAATTGGAATTAAGTGAATTTTTAATCTCATCTAGGGTCATATTCATCACCTATTTGTTATTTTAACATAAATTTTACATAATTACAATTTTTTTTTGGTGTTTTTTTAAAATTTTATAATCCCTTATAATTTTTATGACTGTTTTTTAGACTAGCTTTAGTAATAATTTTATTACCATACTTTTGTTTTAGACTATCGACTACAACATCAACTTTCGATTCTTCTTTATCGCCTTCATCAAATAAAGATGCCTGATACATAACTGTATCTACTAATTTATCTAGTCTAACGCCAATTAATCTGATTTTTTCATCGTTCCACATCTCGTCTAATATCATTTTAGCCATATTGTAAATTTCGCTGGTGATGTTAGTAGCATTTGCCAATTTTTTTTGATGTGATTTTCTTTTAAAATAATTATCTTTTAAAATTACACAAATAACAGTTGCATATTTTTTTTGTTTTCTTAAACGAATACTCACCGTTTCACATAAACTCATCAAATAAGGATATAAACTTTCTTTAGTTACCATGTCTTTTTCTAAAGTTATTTCATTGCTGATACCTTTAGGTATATATGTTTCACTATCCACTTCGCTGTTGTCGATCCCTTTAGCTTGATTTATTAAAAAAGCAGCTTGATTTTTAAAATGAGGATACAATTTATCTAAAGGATAATTGGCTAAATCTCCAATCGTCATAATTCCTAAACTTATTAATTTTTCACTAGTCTTTTTGCCAATCATAAATAGTTCATTAATTGGTAAAGGATACATTTTAGTTTCTATTTCATCGTTATATAAAGTATGAATTTTGTTTGGTTTACTAAAATCACTAGCCATTTTAGCACACAATTTATTGTTGCCAATACCAATATTAACAGTAAATTTTAAAGTGTCATAAATCTCATGTTGTAATTTTTTAGCAAATTCATATTGATCACCATATAAATTTTTTACTTTTCCATAATCCAAATAGCATTCATCGATACTAGCTACTTCAATATCAGGTGTATATTTACTTAATAAAACAAATAATTTATTACTCATCTCGCTATAGTATTTATAATTAGGTGGATATATTTTTAAAACTTGACATCTTTTTTTAGCTTCATACAAAGTCATTGAAGTATAAATTCCTAACTTTTTACAAGAGTTAGATTTTGCCAAAACAATTCCCTTTCTTGCCTTGGGGTCACCACCAATGACAGCATAAGAATCTCTGATATCATATTTATAACCGTGATTAAGCAAATCAAGAGCAGTCCATGATAAAAAAGCATTATTAACATCGATATGAAAAATGATTCTTTCCAAAAAATCACCACCTTTTTTAAAAATTTCATTGTCCTAATAAAATTTTATCAAAATAATAAATAATTGTAAATAAAAAGCGAATGTTTTTTCGCTTTTTATTCGACGACAAATTTACTAACGTACTTAAAAAAACCATCAACACTATTTTTAACAATATTAGCTAAAGAATTAGAAACGTTTAATCCTAATTGTGAAAATTTAGTTTGATAATCTTTATTAGTATTTTCTAGATAATTTTCTAAATCTATATTTTTGCCATCTTTAACATCTTGTTCGAACTGTTTAATTTGTTCTTCAGTTAAAACTACTTGTTCATGTTTTTTATATTCATAATAGCCATACTTGTTGCTGATAAATATAGTCATAAAGGTGACAAACAAAATAATAACTACGACTCTAAAAACTTGTGTTCTTATTTTAGGTTGTTTCATTTTAATAGCTCCTTTATTGAATTAGCAACTGCATCTATGGAATTAACTACTTCTTCCATTGTATTATAATTACCACCCAACTCTAACAACAATACATTATCGGCCAAATCTTGATTAAAATTGTCAATATACTTATTGTATAAACCTCTTGATAGTGTTGGGTACTTGTTTTCAATGATATCGTTTAGTTGATTAGCTAATGCAATATTATCTTTGTAATTTACATTGACCACGAACATTACTTTAGCATAATTTTTACTATCAATTTGCGTTGTAGTTTTATCTTTTGCAATCGCATCACGGTGAAGATCAATAATTAAATCAAAATCATTTTTAGCTAGTTGATCTTTTAAAAATTGTCTAGTCGCTTGATAACTCTGACTATAAGATAAATTATTATCTTTAATATATTGACTCACACTTCTCTCTTCAACAACCGTCATTATTCCCATTGCATTTAACTTTTCTTGTAGCAATAATGAAGCTAAAACAACTGTATTGTCTAACTCATATCCCTCTAGACGTTCTCCTTCATATTTTTCACTAGGATGAGTACTATATATATATACCCGCGGATTACTAACTACACTGTTTTGAATATAAGAAAAAACTTGTTCTATATTTTCTTCGTCATTATAAGCAAATACTTTATCAATAATGGTTATAGGTTCATTAAGTTCTATACGATTAATGACCTTTACAAATTCACCAAAAAAATTAAATTTTTGTTCGCTTGGCAAAAGATGATAATTAGATCTTTGAAGTAAATTATCGACGAATTGAGTATTACTATTTAAATTAATATCTTTAAAAAAATAATTAACTAAAAAAACTAGAGTAATCAAAAACAACAAGTATTTTAAAGGATTGAGACTACTTCGTCTTTTTAATTTTAATTTTGACATCTTATTCACCCAATTTAATATATTAATAATTTTACTACTTTAGAACTTTTAAAAATGTCGAAAATTAGAAAAAACTAAAAAAATAAAACCTCATTTTTTAAGATAAGGTTTTATTGTAAAAATCAAATAGATGAAATTAAAAATACAATAAAAGCAATAAAAATACCAGTTAAAACAATTCCATTAATTCGTTCACTTTTATTTTCTTTGTATTTTAAACCACATATCATTGAGATAAATATACCACCGATAAGTCCACCAATATGACCAGCATTATCTATTCCTGGTGTAAGAAAACCTAATAATAAATTTAAAATAATAATCGGTATGATTTGCGTTCTAATAACATTACCTAAATAAAGACGATAATGGTAACCAAAATAAGCAATAGCTCCTAAAAGACCAAATATAGCGCCACTAGCTCCAGCACTTATTCCGCTGTGAAAACAAATCGATAATAGGCTACCAAATATCGCACTACCAAGATAGATAATAAGATATTTAATCTTTCCAAAAAAATTTTCAATCTGTGAACCTATAATATATAAAGAATACATATTAACAAACAAATGTAATATTCCAATATGAATAAAACTAGAGGTTATCAAGCGATAAAATTGATTTAGATAAAGGACAAAAAAACGATTGTTAGCTCCAAACATTAATAAAGTAGTATTATCTTCACTACCATTACCCCATATATACATAGCGATAAAGACACATATATTTAAAGCAATCAAAATATATGTAATAATGGGACGATTGCGCTTAAATATCTCTTCAGCTTTATGAGCATCTTGTTCAGTTTTTTTATTTATTTCAGAGGTTAACTTAACAAATAGATTCATTCCCTCTTCTTTATAATTTAAAGTTTTATTTATATCAGGAAAAGTTTCCAAAATACTATTATTTTTGACAATATCATCGATAGTTTTGACATTAACACAAGTTATATAGTCAAAATTAGTTTCATTTCCCATATGGACATTATCACCTAAATTAATAAATATACTTAACGTAGGAACTTTTAAAGAAAAAGTCTTTTTTTTGATTGATTTCATAATTTGTTTAGTTCGATAAATATCAAAATTCAACTGTTCATCATTATGAATATAATTAGATACTATTCTTATAATTTTATAATCACTATCTAAGTTTTCTAACCAAATTTCATTTTTCGCACCGTACAAAACAACTGGATTATAATTTTGATCAGTTATAAAATAATGCAATAATTTCATGATAATTTCTTCATTTTGCTTTGAAAGTGTATAATTCATATTTCCTCCTCGAATTTTTTTAAAATATTAACAAAACATTGTGGCAATTCACTAGTAAATTCCATATATTTTTTGGTAGTAGGATGCACAAAACCTAATTCTTTAGCATGTAAACATTGACCACTATCATCAATTAATTTATGATTTCCATATACTGGATCATTGACAACAGGATGACCAATGTAATTCATATGCACTCTGATTTGATGGGTTCTTCCTGTTTCCAATTTTAATTCAATTAAAGTGGCCTTAGTATATCTTTTGATAACTTTAAAATGAGTAATTGCATCCTTACCACCGCTGATAACTGACATTTTTTTTCGATCGCAGTTATCTCTTCCGATTGGAGCATCGATTGTTCCTGTATCATTGTTGATTACACCCCACACTAATGCTATATACTTACGATGAACTGTTTTTTCTGATAATTGTTTAGCTAAAAAGTCATGTGCTCGATCATTTTTAGCAATCATTAATAGTCCTGTTGTATAAGCATCAATACGATGAACAATTCCCGGACGAAACTTACCATTATTTTGACTTAAATTTTTAAAATGATAAAGTAACCCATTCACTAAAGTATGATTAGGACTTCCGACAGCAGGATGAACAACCAAACCATTTTGTTTGTTTATAACAACAACATCTTCATCTTCATAAACAATATCTAAAGTGATAGGTTCAGCAGATGCCTGCATTTCTTCTTCATAATATTCATCGACAGTAATTTTATCATTTTCTTTAACTAAATAACTATTTTTAACTTTTTGGCCGTTTACTAAAACGCTATTTTCGATTAACTTACTAGCCTTATTACGGCTAATATCTAAAATTTTAGCTAAATAAGTGTCAATTCTTTCATTGCTGACTTCGGAAATGATTTCTTGCACCTTTTTCACCACACATTAAAATAAGCAAAATGATAATAGCCACTACAATAAAACTATCTGCAAAGTTAAAAATAGCAAAATTATAACCAAAAATGGTAAAATCAAGAAAGTCAATTACATAGCCATATAAAATACGATCTATTAAATTGCCCATAATACCACTTATCAATAAAGAATAAATAACTATTTCGTTATTTTTTAATTTTTTATCGCGTATAAAAAATATGTAAATTATATTTAAAGCAATAATAGCTATTATAATAAAAAACCATCTGGCACCCATAAACATACTAAAGGCAGCTCCCTGATTATGAACATAAGTTAATCTAAAAAAATTAGGTATTATTTCAATACTTTCATTTAAATTAAAATAAAAATTAATAAGACCTTTAGATAGTTGATCACATAATAAGAAGATTATTGTAAAAATAAATAATTTTTTATACATTCGGACCACCTACATAATTATATCACTTATATTTAAAGATGTAAATTAACATATCACTTTAAAATTTGACAAAAACAAAATTTTTATTATAATAATTAAACGAAAGGAGAATAATTATGTTTGGTGATAAACCTATATTAGGTAATTGTATAAGATCAGTTGATCAAAAAGGCAGAATATATTTACCTAAATTTTGTAGTGCGGAGAAAGATGACAATCTAGTTATTCGAAAAATCGATGACCATTATGCTATATTTAATTTATCTTATATTGAAAAGGAAATAGAAGAAGCTAGAAATTCAAAAGATTTAAATAAAGTAGACACAATTGTTTTATCGATTGTTGATCTAGTAAAAGTTAGTAAAGACAAAAGAATTAATTTGAAGCGTAAATACATTTTAAGTGATCATGTATTTTTACAAGGTAACTGGGACAGTGTTTTAATTTTCCCAACGAGAGAACATTATGCTCAATACACATTAAAACATAAATAGTCGGTTTTTTATAAATATTAAAAACTAGAGTTTAATTTGAAGTTGTCAATAAAAAGTGGACACATTAAAACTTTTATTTAAACCCTAATTGAATTCTGTATTCAATTGGGGTTT
>CALVKK010000015.1 GCA_944332645.1 uncultured Bacilli bacterium | reverse complement strand
GAACGCTCCAGACATGGCTGCAAATTCAATACTTGTATCAATGATTAAGTCAGTTTTAGGATTAATTCCTGCTTGAGTCAAAGTCCATTCTAATGTCATTTCTGGCATTCCGCCGATTCTTCCTCCAATAATAGTTTTTCCTTTTAAATCTTCTAGAGTAAAATTTTCAATATTTTCTCTAGCGACGATAAAACTACCGTCTCTTTTTGTAAGACCTGCAAAGTTAACTAAGTAATCTTCTTGTCCTTGATTGTATACATAAATTGATGCTTCGCTACCACAAAAGCCAATTTGAACATCGCCAGATAAAACAGCGGCGGTGACCTTATCTGCTCCTGGAACCAACATTAGTTCTACATCTAGTCCTTCCTCTTCAAAATAGCCTAAAGCGTGAGCAACATATTGTGGTGAATAAAATATACTGTGTGTAACTTCGGCTACTTTTACCTTAGTTAAATCACTGTCCTTTGATTTAAACATAAAAACCACGACTATCACGCCAATAATTAAGATCAAAATTATCGGTATAATAATTTTTTTCACTATTATTCTCCTTTCTACTTTCTCTTTATTATATTCAAATTTAAAATTATCGTGATTAACAAAAAGAAGCCAAATTAAGCTTCTTTAAATATTTTTCTATAATAATCATGGTTTATTATTTGCTTGCTAAAATCAATTTTACTACTTACCAACCGATTAATTCTATCAATATAATATTGGTCAATTTCTTTGTCTATACTAACATAAGTATTAGTAGTAGCATTGTAAATTGCTTTATCAGTAATCCAAGAACGATTACCAAATATTGCAATGCCTTCAGTAGTACTCAGTATATCAGTACCAGAAAATAATCTTGAATCATAATTAATACCAAATAGATTATAAACTGTCGGCAAAACATCAGATGACATTGCCACCTTATCAACAGTAATAGTATTAAGTTGACTGTTCCAAATTATTAGTTTATTGTGATTTATTTCGAATAAAGAGTCGCGTTTATAAGTAGATAATGCATTGATATCGTCAATATTTAAGCCATAGGGATAATGATCAGCCAATAAAACAATAACAGTGTCATCTAATTGATCATATTCTTGTAATTTATTAATTAGCAATTCTAAAGCTTTATCTAGTTCAATTTGTGTAGCAAGATAAGCTTTCACGCTATCAGAATATGACAAATCCTTAACTAAATCTTTATTTTTGACAGCCATGGAATTATACCAATTATAATTTAAGTGCCCAGATACTGTCATGTAGTAAGTCATGAAAGGTTGTTCGTTACTCATATATTCATTAAAAGTAGCTTCAATCATTTCAACATCGCTTTCTGGCCATTTATCACAATCGATATTTAAACCCATTTTGCAGGCTTTAAAATTATCAAAACCTAAAGCTTTTAAATATTTATTTCTATCTTGGAAGTACCCGCTATGATTATGGTAAGCATATGTAGCATAACCTTCATTTTTAAATATAGTTGACAATCCATAAGGGAAATAATTACTACCATTACGCCAAGTGCTTAAAGTTGTTTTGTTTGGGATAAGACCAGTTAATGCTTGAAATTCGCCACCAATAGTACTTAAATAATTTGGAGTATAAAAATTATTGAAAACAAAACCGGAATTAGTTAATTTGTATAGCGTTGGCGTTAGTTCGGGATTTATAGCAATTTCACTAAAAGATTCAGCAACAATATAAATTAGATTTTTTCCTTTAAATAATCCAGTATATTTATTTTGTCTAGTTCCAGGATTAGTGGCAATATAATTATAAGTATTAACATCTAAAACATCCTTAAGACTTTCAATATCTATATCAGTAATATTATACTGATAATTGATAATCGGATTTTCTTCCGTTTCTTGTGGAACTTCTGTTTTTACTTTTTCATCAAAACCAAAAATCAATCTTTTAAGGTCTAAATAGTAAGAGTTAATAACACCTAGTTTTTGTACATTTAGTTCATTTTCGTTAACTTCATAATAAAGAGAATAAGGAGATAAATAAATATCTTTTTGTGAATTTAAAAATAGAACAAATCCAAGATAATTTAATAACAGTAAAATAATACCAATAATTAAAGTAGTGATTCTGTTACCATTGTTGTTTAGATCTAGTTTTTTTCTAAATATTATTACTAGGATTAAGGGAATAGCAAATAAGATAATATAACAAATATTTGCACCAATCAACTTAAAAATTTGATCGGCAAAATCAAACGCTTGATCGGAAATTTTTAATAAAGAAAAAGAAAAGAAAGTGTTAAAAAAATTTTTAAAAACAATTTGAATACTATAAAGAATAAATAAAATAGAATAGAAAACATAAGTTATAATTTTATTGACTTTCTCATTAAAAACATTGGTTAAAGTTGTTATGAAAATGGCGATTAAAATTGTAAATATTAAAATACTTAATATTGTTGATTTTTCAAAGTTATCAAAAATTGATAATTGAAACACAAACTCTAACCATAGTAATAATATTAAATTTATCAAAAATCTAAGTATTAATTTTTTCAAATTATCACCACCCATTACAAATAATATAACAATTAGTGATTAAAATATCACTTTTTTAACTTTTCAACTATTTCAAAATCAATAGTTCGGTATTCTTTAGATGCATCTTTGACCTTAACTCGTACATAGTCTCCTATTTTAAGTTTTTGTTTAGTTTTTTTTCCAATCATAGAAAAAGACTCCTGCTCGAATCGATAAAAATCATGTCTAATATCAGAAAACAAAACATTTCCTGTGATATTATTAGTCGTTTCGACAAACAAACCACTTGGAGTAATATTAGTAATTACACCGTTAAAATATTGGTTGATATGTGCTTCCATATATTCGGCCATTTTCATGAGGTTGGCTTCCTGTTCTGCTTCTTCTGCTTGCCTTTCTTTTGTTGAGGCGTGAACGCCAGCTTCAGCTAGTAATTCTTCTAATTTATTTAGGTCATCTAAATTCAGATTAGGGTTATCATACATGTCAATTAAATTATGAATAATAAGATCACAAATTCTTCTAATTGGTGAAGTAAAATGGGTATATTTATCAAATGCTAGGGCATAATGACCAGCATTTTTATCGGAATAGTGAGCTTTTTTTAATCCAATTAAGATAAATTTGGATATTATTTTAATATTCTTATCGTTGATTAAATTTCGTAAAATGCCTTGGATTGTTTTTGGATTATCAAAATTTTTGATATTTGGTATCTTATAACCTAAAATTCTTAACAAGCCAAAAATTTTTAATAAAATATCATCATCTGGAATTTCGTGAATTCGATACAAGAATGGGTAATAGCAATAGTGATTAGCTATGGTTTCGTTAGCGATGAGCATGAAATTTTCGATTATTTTTTCGGCTGTTGCTTGTTTTGGAATGATAAAATTCAATGGCTTGTTTTGCTCGCTTAAAATTACTTCTAGATCATTGCTTTGGAAGTCAATATAACCTCGTTTTAAATTAGCATTACTTAAAACCGCACTTAGTTTTTGAGCTAGTTTTAAATTTTCGAGATATGGAAGGTAATCATGATTAACTATATTTTTTTCTAAAGCGTTGTTAACAGCGGAATAACTCATTTTCTTTTTTGAATTAATGACGCTTTTAATGATTTTGTAATCAACAACTTCACCGTTTTGATTGATCTCCATAATACATGATTTGGTTAAACGATCAACGTTAGGATTTAAAGAACAAATGCCATTAGATAGATATTTTGGTAACATTGGAATAGCAGATCCTAGCATATAAACACTAGTTCCTCTGGAGTAGGCTTCTTGAAATAGAGCACTTCCATATTTAACATAGTGACTAACGTCAGCTATATGAACTCCTAAAACAAAATTTCCTCTTTCATTTAAGCTGATACTAATGGCATCATCGATATCTTTAGTATGATCACAATCAATAGTATAAATTAAATCATCTCTTAGATCTAATCTACCTTCTAGTTCATCTTTAGTTACTTCGTTTGAAATAGAATCCAATTCCTCTAAAGCTCTATCACTAAAATTTAAAGCGAAATTTTTACTTAAAGCTATTTGTTTTAAGTCGATATCAGGATCGTCTTTGTGTCCAATTATCTCGACTATATTTCCTTTTAAATTGCCACATTCATTGTTTAATCTAATTAAAACTCTATGACCATCAACTAATTTTCTCGTTTCGTTTGATGGTACAAAAAGTTTATAATCAACATTTTGACCACATATTTTTAGTATACCATTGCGCATCTCAGCTACGATTAAATCATTTGCTCTTTTGATTATCTTTTTGACTTTTGCCTGTTTAGAAACTTTATCGTATACAAATAAACATAGATCGTTGTTTAATGCGCCGTTTAAGTCTGATTTATGAATTGTATATCGTTGCTCATTTAAGTAGAAAACACCATATCCTTTTTTAAGCCCTTTTAATTCTTTGACTGTGTAATTAGACTCTGGTAGTTTCTGATAAAAATTATCGATTTCTACAATTATACCTCGTTCTTCTAAGATTTTTAAATCCTTGATTAGTGTTTCCAAATCGCAATTGATTCTTTTTTGAATTTCTTTTAACGTGTATTTTATGTTATTTCTAAAAAGTTCCTGTATTTCCATTTTCCACTTACCCCACTACAGTTAAATAATATCATATCTCGTGGTTAATTACAACATAAATTAGTATTATTGTGGGAAGAAATTTTTAGATATTGAAGATACAGTTATTCATATGTTATAATTTATAGAAGGATGTGAAAGTATGAATTTGGAATCTTTAAATGATAAGCAAAAAGAGGCGGTAAGCATAACAGAAGGACCTCTTTTAGTTTTAGCGGGAGCCGGAAGTGGCAAAACGAAAGTATTGACAACTAAGGTTGCTTATTTGGTTTTAGAAAAGGGTATTGATCCTAGTAATATTTTAGCTATTACATTCACTAATAAAGCGGCTAAAGAAATGAAACAGCGGATTTTAAATATGGTTGGAGCTATAGGTTATAAAATTCAGATATCGACTTTCCATTCGTTTGGCTTGTCTATTTTGCAAAAGCATTATGAAAAATTAGGCTTAAATAAAAATTTCACTATTTTAGATAGTGATGATAGTAATGTAGTTATAAAAAACATTTTAAAAGATATGAACTACGACGAAAGTTATCGCACTATCAAAAGCATTATTAGTAATAACAAAAATGCTTTAATTGACAGTAATGATTTTGAGAGATTTGTTAATAATGATTATGATGAGACATTATTAGATATTTATAGAAAGTATGAAAATAGATTAAAAAAAAATAATAGTGTTGACTTTGATGATTTATTAATGCTACCGATTATTCTATTTAGAAGGTACCCTTCTGTTTTAAAAGAATATCAAGAACAATATCAATATATTTTAATTGATGAATATCAAGATACCAATGAGGCTCAATATTTACTTGCAAAAATGATCAGCGCTAAATATAAAAATATCTGTGTAGTAGGTGATGATAGTCAGTCAATTTATTCATGGCGAGGTTCAAACTATAAGAATATTTTAAATTTTGAGAAAGATTATCCTAATTGTAAGACTGTTTATTTAGAGCAAAATTATCGTTCAACCAAAACTATTATTGAAGCTTCTAATGAATTAATAAAAAATAATGTTCAAAGAAAAGATAAAAATTTATGGACGGATAATGAACAAGGCGTAAAAATTGAATATCACACAGCTTTAAATGAAAAAGATGAAGCCTATTATGTGATTGAAGAAATAAATAAATTAATCAATGATGGTGTAAGGTTAAAGGATATTGCAGTTCTCTATCGAACTAATGCTCAATCGCAAAATTTTGAGAAAGAATTAATTTTAAATAATATCCCTTATAAAGTGATTGGTAGTGTTTACTTTTATAATCGAAAAGAGATCAAAGATTTAATGGCTTATTTAAAACTAATTTACAACAAAAATGATGATGTTAGTTTAAGTAGAATTATTAATGTTCCGAAAAGAAAAATAGGGAAAACTACGCTTGATAATTTAAGAGAAAAAGCGAATAGTTTAAATGTATCTATTTATGAAGCCATCGATGCAGGTAAAGAACTAGAATTTAAAAAACTAATCGAAGAATTAAGAAATCAAAAAGATGAGATGACTTTAGTCAATTTCATCGAGTTAGTGTTAGATAAGACTGGCTTGATTAAGGAACTAGAAAATGAAGATACTATTGAGGCGGAATCTAGAATAGAAAACTTGAAAGAGTTTAAGACTATAGCTATGCAATTTGAGGAAAATTATGGTATAATTAGTTTGGAAGATTTTTTAAACGAAATAAGTTTAGTCGCTGATATAACTGAATATGAAGATAACGATGGAATTACTTTAATGACAATTCATTCATCTAAAGGATTGGAATTTGATCATGTCTTTATCGTTGGTCTAGAGGAGAGTATTTTTCCACACCTAAATTCTTTTGAAAGTCAAGAACAATTAGAGGAGGAAAGAAGACTTTGTTATGTTGCAATAACTAGAGCAAAAAAAAGACTATGGTTAGTTAATGCTGAAACTAGAATAATATATGGAAATAAAGTTAAAAATCCAGAGAGTAGATTTATTAAAGAAATTGATAATAAGTTATTAAATAAAGAACAAGCTTTAGAGCAGAAAAATTCCAATATTTTAGAAAATGTTGATACTAATATTGAATATAAAATAGGCGAACATATTTATTTTGATATGTATGGTGAGGGTGTTATTGTTGGGATTAAAGATAAAGTCTTAACAGTTGCATTTAAACATCCATATGGTGTTAAGATGTTAATGAAAGGTCACAAAAAGATAAGGAAGGTGTAATCTATGTTTTTAAGCGTATGGACTGATATTGAAAATTGGTTTGTTGAAATTACTCGTGATATCAAAGATTTTTTTGTCGAACATAGTCGTAATCCATTTTTATGGATTATTATAATTCTTATTGGATTATTGATATTCGAATCAGTTTATCGAGCATTACATAAAGATTAGGAGGAATCAACATGGATTTAGTAAGTTTATATAAAGATATAAGACAATATATAGATAAAGAGGTTATTTTAACTGGTTGGATTAAAAATCATCGTAAACAAAAGGAATTTGGTTTTATTGATTTTTATGATGGCACTTGTTTTAAAAGTATTCAAATAGTATATGATAACAAATTATCTAATTTTGATTTCATATCTAAACTAAGAGTAGGAAGTGCGATTAAAGTAATTGGTATTTTAGCCAAATCATTAGGTAGTGGTCAGGATTATGAAGTTCTAGCTAGTGATGTTATTTTATTAGGTGATTGTCCTGAAGATTATCCAATTCAACCTAAAAGGCATACTAGAGAATTTTTAAGAGAAGTCGCTTATCTAAGACCACGAACTAATCTTTTTCAAGCTGTGTTTAGAGTAAGAAGTGTAGCTGCTTTTGCAATCCATTCTTATTTTCAAAGTAATGGTTATGTCTATTTTCACGCACCAATAATTACGGCTAGTGATTGTGAAGGGGCAGGTGAAATGTTTCAAGTAACGACTTTAGATTTAAATAGAATTAATGGTAAACCTGACTATACTAAAGACTTTTTTGGTAAACCGGCTAATTTAACAGTTTCAGGTCAATTACAAGCTGAAACCTTTGCTTTAGCTTATAAAAAAACTTATACGTTTGGTCCAACTTTTAGAGCTGAAAATTCTAACACTAAAACGCATGCATCAGAATTTTGGATGATTGAACCTGAAATTGCTTTTTGCGATTTAAATCAAGATATGGATATTATGGAAAGTATGCTCAAATATGTTGTTAAGTATGTTTTGGATAATTGCAAGGAAGAAATGGAATTCTTGGATAAATTTGTTGAAAAGGGATTAATTGATAAATTAAATTTATTAATCACCTCAAAATTTAAGCGAATAAAACATGAAGATGTCATTACTATTTTAAAAGAGGCAAAAGTTAAGTTTGAATTTGATCCAGAATATGGTGGCGATATTGCTAAAGAACATGAAAAATATATTACTGAGTATTTTAATGGACCTGTATTTATTACAGATTGGCCTAAAGATATAAAGGCATTTTATATGAAATTAAATGAAGATGGCAAAACAGTGGCTGCAGTTGATTTAGAGGTACCTGGAGCTGGTGAACTAATGGGTGGATCACAACGAGAAGAAGATTATGATAAACTTCTTAAACGAATGAAAGAATTGAATATGCCACTTGAAGGAATGGATTGGTATTTAAATTTAAGAAGATATGGTGGTTGCGTTCATTCGGGATTTGGAATGGGTTTTGAAAGATTACTGATTTATTTAACGGGTGTCGAGAATATAAGAGATGTCATACCTTACCCACGTACTCCTGGTAATTGTGAATTTTAAGGAGAAATATAATGAGAAGAAGAATATTTTTTAAAGGATTTACTTTAGTTGAATTAATCGGAGTCGTTGTTATATTAGGTTTGATTGCTTTGGTTGCGTTACCACCAATTTTGAATTCGATTAGAAAAACCCAAGGTAATATTAGTGATGCTAGCCAGAAAATTTTATATAGTGCAGCTGAAGTCTATGTTTCTGAGAATATTAATTCATATCCGCGAGTTGATGGAAGTGTATATTGTATTACAATTGGCAGTTTAGTATCAAATAATTTACTTCCAACGAAAGTATATGATGCCGTGACGGGAGAAGAAATAGGACAAGATAATATTGTCGAAGTGTCAGTTAATCAAGGTCAATATAGCTATAATTTAAACAATAATTGTGTTGAGCAATCACAATCATTTTTAATTCAAATTTTATTAGCAAAATATAGTGAAGGAGCAACTAATGGTTTAGTTAAGGATGCAACAAATGAAAATCTATATTATTTTAAAGGAAATAATGATGAAGTAAATAATAATTATTTATGGTATGGAGGACATCAATGGCGAGTAATTGAATTTAATACGGTAGATAATTCACTATTGCTAATATCCCAACAGCCATTAACTAGTATTCAACCGGCTAGTGCTGTATGGACAAGTCAATCAATGTATGAAGATAGTTATATAAATAAGTGGTTAAATAATTATTTTTATAATAGTTTAGATAGCAGTACTCAAAATAATATATTAGAAAATACTTTTAATGTTGGAATATATAATAACATTTCCGAAGTAACAACAGTTCAAAAAGTAGGTCTATTAAATTATGACCAATATGTAAGAGCAGGTCTTCAGGGCTCATATTTAGACATCAATGATTATTGGTGGATAGGAAATACATATGATGCCGATTATATTTATTATGTCTTTGAAGGTTTTTTGCATGGTAGCTCTACTTCAGATGCTCATGGAGTTCGACCAGTTATAAAAATAAATAATATAAGGGTAACTGAAGGTGAAGGAACTTTTAACAACAGTTATAAAACAGATTATAAATCAACAAGTACAAGTAATGTTCAAGTAGGTGAATATATAAATGTTCCATACGATGGAACAGATGGAGCATGTGGCTCTGATAAATTATGTACATTTAGAGTAGTAAGTAAAGATAGTGATAGTGTTAAAGTTGTTTTGAATGGTATGCTAAATAGTAAAGAAGTATATGGAGCAAATACATTTACAGCCAATGCGTCAAATAATCCTATATATTCTAAAATGGTAAATTTTGGTAATAACATATCAAATAACTATCGTTATGCACAAAACAAAACTTTTTATATCGGTATGTATGAGTACGCCCCTGCAAATGGAATTAGCTATGAAACAATAAAAAATAAAGAACTTGGTTTGTCAATAGGGTTACCAGTAATAGGAGAGATGTTTTCGGGGAATGATATAGATTTATCAACATCAAGTAGCAAAACATTTGTCGATGTAAATACAATTGAAAATTCTACTATTTCAACTTCTTATTGGACATTAAATCGTGCTGATAATTCAGGCTATGTTACCATAATAAATAGTAATGGTGATACTGGAAAACTAGCTGGTGCAGAATCGTCAGGTGTTCGTCCTGTTATATATTTAAAAACAAGTTTGAATTTTACTGGTGGTTATGGAACGGCTCAAAATCCTTATACTTTAACATAGTTAAAAAAATAACGAGTAATCCGTTATTTTTTTGTTTAAGTATATTTTAAGAAAATGAATCCAAAATATAATCGAGGAGGAGAAAATGAAAAAATTATTATTTTTGGTGACTATTTCAATATTGTTAATAGGTTGTAATAATTTGTCCAATACACCAACTAAGAAAGCAGAAGAATTTTTAAAAAAGTATCAAACTCTTGATAACAGTGTTTTATTTGATTTAAACAAAGTCCTAGATGATGATAGTAATTTAAATGAAAGTCAAAAAACTATATATAAAGATATTATGAAAAAACACTATCAAAGTTTAAGTTATGAAATAAAAGAAGAAACCGTTGATGGAGACAAAGCAGCCGTAACTGTGGAAATATCAGTAACTGACTTTAAAAAAGTATTGGACGAAGCTAATAATTATATGAACAATAATCCAGAACAGTTTGAAGATGAAAACGGTGATTATAGTGTATCAAGATTTAATGACTATAAACTAGAACAATTAAAAGAAGCAAAAGATAAGATCAGATATACACTTGAATTAAACTTAACTAAAGTAAATGATGTTTGGACAATAGATACATTAAATCAAGATATCTATGATAAAATAAATGGTATTTACAATTATTAAAAACTTCGAAAAATTCGAAGTTTTATTTTACATAATTATCGATAAATCCATTTAGTACATACTTCGTTTCGTTAACTACAATAAAGGCATCGTGATCGAGTTGTTTAACTATTTTTTGTAAATGATTGAAGCTTTTATTACTTATCTCAATAAATAACATGTTTTTTTCCTGCTCTTTATTTTTTCCTTCTACGTCGATAACGGTGACTCCATATCCCTCACTGCGCAATTTATTGACCATATTAGGATAAGCGTTATCAGTTATTACTTGAACACTCAAGTTTCCTGAAATAAATTTTTTAGAAAGAAATCCACCAATATAAGTGCCTGTTGCAAAACCTAAAGAGTATGATATAGCAATCCAAATACTAGTTTGATCGGTATTTAAAGCCTCTTTCACAACTAAAAACCAGACAAATATTTCGACAAAACCGACCATACTAGCGTATAGGATTTTACCTTTAACAGTAATCATTGTTCGCAATGTTCCTAACGACACATCAAGAATTCTAACAAAAAAAATTTTAATACATAAACCAAGTAATTGCATATTCTCACCATTTATATTATTGGTAGAAATACAAAAAAAATTACTATATTTTTGACTTTTCTAACATATAATGGTATTATAATATTGAGGTGGAATATGAAGCGATTGAAAAAGTTTTTGTTTTTATTGTTGTTGCTTCCAATTTGTGCCAATGCGCAAGTAGCAATGAACGATGCAAGTGTGGAAGAAGTTGACGGAAGTAATGTTATAACTGGTAATAATGTTACCTCTACTAACAAAATAAATGGTATTAATATTGTGTTTGGCAATAATATTAATCTTAACGGGGAAAATGACTATGCTATTTTATTTGGTAATAATGTCAATGTATCCGGTATTGTTAACAATGACGGTTTTATTTTCGGTAACATTATCAACTTTAGTGAAGATGCTGTCTTGAATCGTGATTTAGTTATTTTTGGTAACGAAGTAGTACTCGATGGTAAGATAAATCGCGACGTTACTGTTTTTGCATATAGTGTTACGATTAATGGTGAAATCAGTGGTAGTGTTGATGTTAAAGCTAGTATTTTAAAAGTTAATGATTCAATTATTCAAGGACAACTTTCTTACAATGAGGATATTGATGCAACGATTTCTGATAATGCTCAAATTGGTGAAATTATCAAAACGGAAACATTAACAAAAGAGGTTTCAGTAGCAGAAAGAGTTGTCGATTTTGTAATCGATTTAGGAGGAACGTTAATTATTTTTTTAGCTTTTTATCTAGTAGTTCCTAAATTGTTCAAGCGAATCGAAAATAAAAACGCTGATATCAGTGTGATCCGTATATTATCGATGTTTGGTTTTGGAGCCTTAGCTTTAATTATGATTCCAATTATATTCTTCGTGTTATTCAGTTTGGTTATAGGAGTACCATTAGCTTTCTTACTATTGATTCTTTATATTATTGCGATTTGGTTGTCTAATATTTTTTCGAGTTATCTATTAGGATATGTATTATGGAATAAAGTTTGGAAAAAAGAAAGTAATCCATTGTTGATCGGTTTGATAGGAATTGTTTTGTTGAAAGTTTTAATGATAATTCCAGTAATTGGTTTATTTATTGGATTATTGAGTTTAATGATTGGTTTGGGTATTATTTTACAACAATTTAAAAAGGACTAAATAGTTCTTTTTTTCACATAAAATTACATATTTTTTATCTATAAATATGATATAATATTATAGGAGGGTGATACTATGAAAATAAATATTCGTGGTAGTAAAATCAAAATTACCAATGCTATCAATGATTACATTGAAAACAAGATTGGAAAGCTAGATAAATATTTGGAAAATCCTAACAATGTAGTAGCTAATGTAGTAGTTAAGGTTAAAGGAAAAGATCAAACTGTGGAAGTTACAATTCCAATGAAAAAACTTATTTTAAGGGCTGAAGATACTCATGATGATTTATATGCGGCGATTGATCTAGTGTCAGAAAAACTAGAAAGACAAATTCGCAAAAATAAAACGCGAATGAAAAAGAAAGTAGATAAAGAGATAATAGATTTTAATATTGATTTTCAAATAGATAAAGATGAAGATGAAAAAGGTAAGATTGTTAAAAGAAAAATGATTGAGACGAAACCGATGAATGAGGAAGAAGCTATTTTGCAGATGAATCTTTTAGGACATGATTTCTTTGTTTTTACAAACGATGCAACTGACATAATTAATATTTTGTATCGTCGTAAAGATGGTAATTATGGTATTATTGAAACTAAATAGGTAAAAACTTACCTATTTTCTTTTTTTGATTGTAAAATTACTGTTATTTTTATCCTTTTTTTGATATAATTAAATAAGTATGAAAGGAAGGTCAAAATGAAGTTTTTAAAAAGATTATTTGATCATGAGTATAAAGAATTAGAAAAATTTAAAGAGCAGGCTGACTTGATCGTAGCAAAAGATGAAGAAATGAGCAAGTTGTCTGATGCCAAACTCAAAAGTAAAACACAAGAATTTAAGGAAAGATTGCAAAACGGTGAAACTTTGGATGATATTTTAGTGGAAGCTTTTGCCGTTGCTAGAGAAGCAGCTTATCGTGTAATCGGTGAAAAACCATATTATGTTCAAGTTATTGGTGGTTTAGCTATTCATTACGGTAACATTGCCGAAATGAAAACTGGCGAAGGTAAAACTTTAACTTCAACTATGCCAGCTTATTTAAATGCTTTGACTGGTGATGGTGTTCATATTATCACGGTCAATGAATATTTGGCTAGCCGTGATGCAGAATGGATGGGCAACATTTATCGTTTTTTGGGATTAACAGTAGGCGTTAATTTAAGAGAATTGACATCTTCTGAAAAAAAGAAAGTCTATGACTGTGATATTGTTTATTCAACTAATAATGAAGTTGGTTTTGATTATTTGAGAGATAACATGGTTGTTAAAGCTAACGATAGAGTTCAAAGAGGTTTGAATTTTGCCATAGTCGATGAGGTTGACTCAGTTTTGATTGATGAAGCTAGAACTCCGCTTATTATCTCAGGTGGTTCGATGAATAGTGCAAATTTATATATTCAAACTGATAGATTTGCTAAATCATTGAAAGAAAACAATGGTTATTTATATGATGAAAAAACTAAAGCGGTGACTTTGGATGATAAAGGGGTACAAGAAGCCGAAAAAGCTTTTGGTATTTCTAATTTATATGATATTGAACATACTACTTTAGTTCATTTTATTAATCAAGCATTGAAGGCTAATTATGGAATGAAAAGGGATTTTGACTATGTAGTTAATGATGGTAAGATTGTTATAGTTGATCCTTTTACAGGTAGATTAATGCAAGGAAGGGCTTATTCTGAAGGATTGCATCAAGCTATTGAAGCTAAAGAGGGAGTACAAATTAACCAAGAAACTAAGACTTTAGCTACTATTACTTTTCAAAATTTATTTAGAATGTATCATAAGTTAGCTGGTATGACTGGAACGGCTAAAACTGAGGAAGAAGAGTTTAGAGACATTTATAACATGTATGTCATTGAAATACCAACAAATAAACCAATAACTAGAATTGATGATACAGATTTAGTTTTTGCCACTCAAAAAGGGAAATATAAAGCAATTATTAATGAAATAAAAGAAAGACACGAACAAGGACAACCAATATTAGTTGGCACAATCGCTGTTGAGACAAGTGAACTAATTAGTTCGATGTTAAAGAAAGTTAAAATTCCACATGAAGTTTTAAATGCGAAGAATAACGCACGGGAAGCTGAGATTATTGCGAAAGCCGGAATAAAAGGATCTGTTACTATCGCTACTAATATGGCCGGTCGTGGGACAGATATTAAATTAGGCGAAGGAGTTAAAGAGTTAGGTGGTCTTTGCGTTATTGGAACTGAAAGACACGAGTCTAGAAGAATCGATAATCAGTTACGCGGTCGTTCTGGGCGACAAGGAGATCCTGGCTACACAAGGTTCTATGTTTCTTTTGAAGATGAATTGATGATCAGGTTTGGAACGGATCGCGCTAAGGCATTATTACAAAGAGTTGGTTTTACTGATGAACAATCAATTAGTCTTAAAATGTTATCAAATTCGATTGAAACAGCTCAAAAAAGAGTTGAAGGAAACAATTTCGATATTCGTAAAAATTTGTTAGAATATGATAATGTTGTTAATGAACAAAGAGAAATAATTTATGAGAAACGTAATGAAATTTTAGACAGTGAATCTATCCATGATGTTATAATAAAATTATTTAATGATTTTATTACACATTTAGTAGAGAGTCATTTGGATAACGGAAGTTTAAATGGACAAAACTTGAATGAAATACTTGAGTTTATTAATGGTAAATTACTTAGAAAAGCGATTACTTTGGACGATGTTGAAGGTATGGATTATAACCAAATAATTGATTATGTTTGTGCTAAAATAGTGTTAGAGTATGAAGCCAAGGTAGAGTCAGTACCTAAGGAGATTATGGATGAATTTGAAAAAGCTATATACCTAAGAGTTATCGATATGCACTGGATGGAAAATATTAATGCTATGTCGTTGCTAAGAGAAGGTATTCACTTAAGAAGTTATGCTCAAGAAAATCCTTTAAGAGCCTACACAACTGAGGGTTTTGAAATGTTTGATGCTATGTTAGATACGATTGAAAAAGAAACGACCATGTATCTGTTAAGAGCCGAAATAAGACAGAATTCAACCAGAAAACAAGTGGTTAAAGGTGAGGCTATGAGTGATAATAAACCAAAGAAAAAAGAACCAAAAAAAGTAAATAAAATTGGTAGAAATGAGCCTTGTCCATGTGGTTCGGGTAAAAAGTATAAAAACTGTTGTGGAAAGTAGCATAAAATAAGGGAAAAATCAAAATTAAAAAAGGTAGCAAATTTATTGCTTGTCAACCAATTATGAAAAAAGTGTACAAAATTTATTGAAAATAAAGGATGTTAACAAAAATAAATTTGTTGACATTTTTTAAAATTTAAATAGAAAGGAGAGATAAATATTGAAAAAAGATTCAGTAACAACAGAAATAGTAGTAAAAGAAAATAAAATAGGTATATTAAGAGTAGGAAATGTTAATTATATTTCTTTAACGGATTTAGCAAAACAAGCAAATCCTGAGGATCCATCTGGAGTAATTAGAAATTGGATGTCAAATAAAAATTCATTTGATTATTATAGTTTATGGGAAGAACTAAATAATGAAAATTTTAATTCCGTGGAATCACACAGAATTAAAATTGATGAAGTTGGATACAATCGTTTCACTATGACACCTAATCGTTGGAAAAGAGATTTTAATGCTATTGGTATTATCCCAAGTAGTGGAAAATATAGTAAAGGAACATTTGCTCATCCAGATATTGCATTTGAATTTGCAAGTTGGTTATCTCCTGAATTTAAGTTGTATTTAATAAAAGAGTTTGAAAGATTAAAAACAAATGAAGCATATCAATATAAAATAGAATGGAGCGCAACAAGACTTTTATCTAAAGTTAATTATGTTGTTCATACTGATGCAATAAAAGAATGCATAATTCCGAATTTAACAGAAAGTCAAAAACAACACGTTTATTCAGATGAAGCAGATATTTTAAATGTAGCGTTATTTGGTATGACAGCAAAA
>CALVKK010000014.1 GCA_944332645.1 uncultured Bacilli bacterium | reverse complement strand
ATGTCTGGAGCGTTCATAGGAGGTAATGGCGATTTTGTTTCTTTATTTGAACCAAATGCCTTACAACTGGAAAAACAAGGATATGGTTATGTCGTCGCTTCATTGGGAGAATTAGGTGGCGTTGTTCCTTACACTTCTTACAACACTAAAAAAAGCTATTTGGAAGCTAATAAAGATGTAATTGAAGGATTTACTAAAGCTATTCAAAAAGGGCTAGATTATGTCCATAATCACACCGCGAGTGATATTGCTGATATAATCTTAGATTATTTCCCTGATACCTCAAGAGATGACTTGGAAACAATTATCCAAAGATATAAAGACATTGATTCATGGTTTACTACTACTTACATAACTGAAGAAAACTTTAATCACATTCAAGAAATAGCTGAAAATGCTGGACAATTAGATACTCGTGCACCGTATGATAAATTAGTCGATAATACATATTCAAAAAATGAATAAACTATTAAAAATTAAAGATTTAAGCAAAAATTATCACACTAAAAATACAGAAACTTTAGCCGTTGATAATTTTTCATTTGACTTAACAAATGGTGAATTTATTGCAATAGTTGGACCAAGCGGATGTGGTAAAAGTACAATTTTAAATATTTTAGCAGGATTAGATACCAAATCAAAAGGCGAGATTATTTTGGCAAAAGACACCAAAATAGGTTATATGTTGCAACAAGATGCATTATTTAACTGGAAAACTGTTTTAGATAATTGCTTATTAGGTTTAGAAATAAATAAAAACTTAAATAAGGCATCAAAACAATATGTCTTAGATCTATTAAACACCTATGGCCTTAAGGACTTTACTAACAATTATCCTAACACTCTATCTGGTGGAATGAGACAAAGAGTTGCCTTAATTAGAACTTTAGCCACTAATCCAGACCTACTTTTGATGGATGAACCATTTTCTGCACTTGACTATCAAACTAGATTATCGGTTTCTGATGATGTTTATCAAATAATAAAAAATGAAAAAAAATCTGCTATTATGGTTACCCACGACATAGCTGAAGCAATCAGTATGGCAGATAAAATAATTATACTATCGAAGCGACCTAGTAAAATTAAAAAAATTATTGAAGTTAAATTAACCGATAAAAGTACTCCTATTAATAATCGCAAGGCTAAAGAGTTTTCTTATTATTATGATCTAATATGGAAAGAGATCGATCATGTATAGTTTAGAACATAAAAATTATTTAAAAAAAATCAAACTAAGAAATTTCTTTATCAAATTAACTCAGATTTTAATTCTAATAATATTTTTAATTATTTGGCAGCTTTTATCAAATCACAAAATAATTAACTCTTTTATATTTTCCTCACCAATTAATGTATTTAATACCATTATTAACCTTCATATGACTGGTGATTTATATAATCATATTCTAATAACTATTTGGGAAACTTTGATAAGTTTTATTTTAGGAACTTTAATTGGAATATTAATTGCTAGTATTATGTGGTGGAATAAATTCTTAGCTAAAGTAATTGACCCTTATTTAACTGTTTTAAACAGTTTGCCCAAAGTAGCACTAGGACCTATTTTAATTATCTGGGTCGGAGCTGGTATGCAATCGATTATCATGATGGCTTTGTTAATTTCAACTATTATTACCATTATTAATGTTTATCAAGGATTCATTACCATTGATCCAATAAAAATTAAACTTATGCAAACATTTAAAGCGACCAAAAGTCAAATCTACTTTAAATTAATTTTACCAGGAACACTTTCAAATATTATCAGTTGTTTCAAAGTAAATATAAGTATGTCCTTGATTGGTGTTATCATGGGAGAATTTTTAGTTTCAAAAGAGGGTATTGGCTATTTAATTATGTATGGTTCCCAAGTATTTAATCTTGACTTAGTTATAACAGGAACAATAATTTTATGTATTGTAGCAGCGATTATGTACAGTTTAGTTCTTTATATCGAAAAAAAGTTAATTAAAAACTAAAAGAGAAATTATGCTTTCTCTTTTAGTTATTTTCAAATTCTAATAATTGTATTAGTTTTTTTATATCTTCTTGTAGACCATTATTACTTTTTAACAACTTTTCTAAAAACTCTTTTGTATTCTTACTTTGTGGTAACATAAAACCAGCTTCACGATATAAATCTTCTGCCATTAACCGATTAGACCGAATAATAGCTTTCGCTAATTTTTTTTGTTTATCATCCTTACTATTGCTATAAATATAACTAGCAAGTTGTTCTTGTTCCACTTTGCTTTTAATTATTCTATTTAACTTTTTAACCACTAATTCATCTTTATCTTGTTGCTTAGGATATTGGTATGGAACCATGGAAATAGCTCCAGATGGGCATGCTTTGCGACAAGCTCCACATCCAATACATTTGGCAAAATCAATTTGACCAGTTTCTGTATCTGTGGCACCTGTTGGACAAACATAAAGACATAGACAATCCTTACTACAAATTCGTAAATTTCTGACAGCTCTTATTTCACTCATTTTAAGCACCTCTTTCTACTTCTAACAATTTAAAACTTGGAACTTTGCAAACAGGACATATCTCTGGTTTGTTATCGCCAATATAAATAAAGCCACAAATATCACATACATATACTTTAGTATTTTCATTTATATTTTGATCTTGTTCATATTGTTTTAACAACGCTTTTAAAATCAACGTCACTTTTTCACCCCAAGTAATAACACGAAGTGCTCCACGATCTTTTTTTTCAGTAGCAATAGAACGAGCTTTCTGATAATTGACTTCTATATCCTCATTAATCTTAGGAATCAAATTGTTAAAATCAACATTTTCTTTAATTTTTGACTTTTCGTTATAATAATTTGCTAATTTACTAAATATTTTGGATTCCTCTTCTAGATATTGTTTTTCACATCCTCGAGCCAAACTACTACATAAAGCACTTATTTCACCATAACTCATCTCTCTTAAATTGTCTTCATGTGAGTTATCATTTTCTTCTATAACGATTTCTTGCACATCTGCTTTAAATAAATTTTTAGGTGCTCCACACCAAGGACATTTCCAATCTTCTGGTAAATCCTCAAATTTTATTTCTTCTTTTTCCTCATCATAAACATAGCCACAGATTGGACAAACATACCTCTTCATTACATACCTTCTTTCTAATATGATTATACCATAAATAACAATTATTAATAATAAAACTTACATATTTATTTTTCTCAATTCCATAATATAATTGGTGAAATTATGATTATAAGATTAGGCTATGTATCTATTTCCAAAACCTTAGATTTAACTTGCTCTAAAAATATTACTTACACAAATTTTAAAAAAGAAAATAACTTAAATAAAATCGATGAAATAATTATTGAAAACTTAAATAATTTAGAAAAAATTATTGATTATAACATCAAAAACAATATTCATTTTTATCGTTTAACTTCCAAATTAATTCCGTTAGCTACCAAAGAAGATGTCATATTCGATTATATTTTAAAATATAAAAAGCAATATCAAAAAATAGGCGAAAAAATAAATAATAATAAAATGCGAGTGGACGTTCACCCAGATCAGTTTTGTGTTTTAAACAGTACCAAAAAAGAGGTTTTGGAAAATACTTTTCAAATTCTAGAATATCACTATAAAATTTTAGAAGTTTTAGGAATTAAAAATAAAATTATCATCTTACATATCGGTAGTAGTGTTTTAGGTAAAGAAAACAGTATTAAAAGATTTATTAATAACTTTTATAAATTACCTATTTATATTCAAAAATGTATTGCGGTAGAAAACGATGATAAAATTTACAATATCGAAGATTGCTTAAAACTATGTCATAAATTAAATATTCCCTTTGTTTTGGATTATCATCATCACCTATGCAATAACGATGGCCAGAATATTGACAATTATATAAAAGACATCTTTAATACTTGGAATATTATTCCAAAAATTCACTTTTCATCCCCTAAAAATAAAACCAAAAAAGATATACGGTCACATCACGACTATATCAATATCAATGATTTTATTAATTTTTTAAATAAAATAAAACATCTTAATGTTGACTTAGATATTATGTTAGAAGCTAAGGAAAAAGATGAAGCATTGTTTAAACTAGTCAGACTATTAAAATATTACGATTATAAATTTATCGATGATACAACTTTTTTTATAGAAAAATAATTACACTAATAAAAATAACTACTATTTAAAAAACAGAAACATTAATTTCTGTTTAAACGCCACCGATAATTCCTCTTTTTCGCAAATATATCTTTCGTAAAAAATCGACTGGGACAACTGTAAAACTAAGTAAAAACATTATTTGAAATTCAAGAAAAGTTAAACCCGCTGTTCTAAATAACTCTCCACCAAAATAAATTAATAAAATCTGAACAATAAAAATAAAACTAATAATAACAATAAAAGCTTTGTTGCCACTTAAATGTGATAATAAATTTAAGCGATGAGTTCTAGCGTTAAAACTATTAAAGATGCTAATAAAAATAAATAATCCAAAAAATGCTGTCAAAATATACTGATCACCGCTTCTAAATAATTGATGAAAGATTGGTAATTTTAAAAACAAAATACAGATTAAAGTTGAATAAATACCAGTAAAAAGAATCTCATCTTTCATGTATTGATTGATAATTGGTTCATCTCTTCTTTTTGGGTTCTCTTCCATATACTCTTTTAAAGGAGCCTCAAATGAAAATGCTAAAGCTGCCAACGTATCCATTACCATATTTATCCATAGCATTTGAATAACAGTAACTGGTGTATCCACACCGATAAAAGGGCCAATTATTGATAAACTAACTGCGCAAATATTAACAGTCAACTGAAAAATAATAAACTTACGAATGCTTTTAAAAATAGTTCGACCAAATAAAATAGCTTTAGCTATTGACAGGAAATTATTGTCTAAAATCACTATTTCGCTAGCTTCTTTAGCTACTTCTGTACCAGAACCAAATGCAAAACCGACATCAGCTCTTTTTAATGCTGGAGCATCATTGACACCATCTCCCGTCATTCCTACTACTAAATCTAATTCTTGACTAATTCTAACTAAACGACTTTTGTCTTGAGGAATTGCTCTAGCAACTACTCTTAATTTAGGTAAAACCTCTTTTAGCTTTTCGTCAGACATATTTTTCATCTCGTCACTAGTTAGGATTAAATCACCATCTTGATATAAGCCAACTTCCTTTGCAATGGCTAAAGCCGTTAATTTATTATCTCCAGTCACCATTACGGTCTGAATAGACGCCTTTTTAACTAATTCAATACCTTCAAATGCCTCTTTCCTAACTTCGTCTTTAATTAATACAAAACCTACTAAAGTTAAACTTTTAGAATTTTCTTTAGAAGCAGCAAAAGCAATAATTCTATTACCATCTTTTGTCATTTTTTTTAGATTATCTTCTATGATTATCTTCTTTCTTAAGATTTTTTTACTGCCATTATTATCAAAACAAAATTCGCATTGTTTTAAAATGACTTCAGGTGCTCCTTTAACTAAATAAATTTTTTCATTTTTATATTTTATTGTGGTAGAAGAATACTTATTTTTACTATCAAAGGGAACAGTATCAATAACATCATATTGTTTCTTTTCTTTGATATTAGTAAACTTTAAAATAGCTCTATCAGTTATATTACCACCAATGATTTGATCTTTATAATAACTACTAGCATTGTTATAAACTAAGGAAATTAAAACAATCTCTTTTAAATTACCTGTTATTTTATCTAATGTATTATATTTTTTCAAGTCACTATCCAAATAAGATGTAACCTCTAAATTGCCTTTTGTAATAGTCCCTGTTTTATCACTAAATAGAATATTAATACTACCGGCAGTTTCAATTCCAGTTAACTTTCTAACTAAAACATTACTTTTAATCATTCTTTTGACATTAGATGATAAAACTAAAGTTATCATCATTGGTAATCCTTCTGGAACTGCCACAACAATAACAGTTACACATAAAGTTAAAGCATATAAAATATGACCACTGATAACGGGTAAATTGGTAACTGTTTCTTTTATTAAATTAATATCAAAATCGTTTTTAATAAAGATAACTGAAAACAAATATGAAATAAAGACTAAAAAAGCGCCAATATAACCAATTTTACTAATTATTTGTGCTAAATGTCGAAGTCTTAATTTAAGTGGACTTTCTGGTTGCTCTTGCTGTAATTCTTTTGAAATAGCACCATAAAACGTGTTATCACCAACCTTAGTAACAATCATAATGGCTTGTTTAGAATAAACGATTGTTCCTCTAAAAACAACTTTGTTTTCAATATTTTTATACACTTCTTTGGTTTCACCAGTTAAACTTGATTCATCAACGCTAATTTCACCTTCAATGATTTCACCATCAGCAGGAATGCGATCTCCAGATTCCAAAATAACAATATCGCCAACAACTACATCATCAATGTCAATTTCAACAATTTTATTATTTCTCTTAACACGACATTTAATTTTAGAAGATTGCTCCTGTAACTTTTCAAAAGCTTTTTCACTACCATATTCACTAATTGTCGAAATAAAAGACGCCAAAAATATTGCAATAACTATTCCCACTGTTTCATACCAATCGAAACTTTTAATTAAAAAAATTGTTTTTATTCCTAAAGCTATTAATAGAATCCTAATAATCGGATCACCTAAAGTAGAAAGGTATTGCTTTAAAAAACTGTTTTTTTTGCTTGAATTTATAATATTAGATCCAAATTTTTTTCTTGATTCAACTACTTCATTATCGGTTAGTCCCATGAATAATCACCTAATAAAAAATATTAGAAAAGATATCTAATATTATTTTTTTTGCTCGACAAAATTATCTGTTTTTATTAGAAGAAATAAATATACTGTTTAAATCACTTTGAGAAAATTCATTATTTAAAATAATTTTTAAATAACAATTAAATTCTAGATTATCTACTTTTTGATAACCATCAAATAATAATTTTAAAAAAATAGCATCCTTGTTGAAAAATTGTTTATATGTTAAATCTATCAAATAATAATCTATTCCATCATATGCTAAAACAAATTGATGACTAAAAGAAAAACCTAAATCTTTTGTATTAATAATATGAGCCAATATATGATATTCTAATAAATTTTTATATAAATAGCTACTATAAATAAAGCACATTCTTTCTTTATCTAAATCTTGAAGTTCTAATTTAGTTTTTAAAATTGCTTTTTTTATACATTCTTCATAATTAATATCTTCTACATTAAAAATTTTATCAAACAACTTCATAACTGTCCCTCTTTAAATCATTATACTATAAAATGTATTAAATCTATAAAATTTATTCATAATAATTAAAAAGTAGGTGATTTTATGAATTGTGAAATAGATAAAATTGTTAATCATATTAAAAAAATGAACGGTAACAGTACCGATATTAACGTTAGATATTTTAATATTCACAATAAAAAAGTTGCTTTCATATTTCTTGAAAGCGTAGCTAATGATGATAAAATTAGTAATTTTTTAGGTAAAAGTTTAAGCATAAGTGTTAGGAGTAAAAAAAATATATTTGAAGACTTATTCGAAATTCTTAATAATACTATCCCAAACAGTAAATTAAAAATAATAGACAACTACGATGATATCTTCTATCATTTGGCAAGCGGCTTTACCTGTGTTTTTGTCGACGGCTATAATAAAGCCATTGTTTTAGAAACTAAAGCATTATTAGATAGAGGTATTACTGAAGCTACTAGCGAGCCAGTGTTGAAAGGTCCCAAAGATTGTTTTATTGAAAATATATTAACTAATATAGGATTAATTAGAAAACGCATCAAAGATCCTAATCTTTATTTTGAAGAGACAAAAGTCGGTAGAAGGACAAAAACTAAGGTTGTAATTAGTTATATAAAAGATATTGCCGATGAAAAAAAAATAGAATTATTAAAGAAAAAACTAGAAAAAATCGATATAGATGGGATTATAGACTCAAATTATATAAAAGAATTATTAACAGACAACCAAAAATCCTTTTTACCACGAGTAATATCCACTGAACGCCCTGATTTAACAACGATGGGTCTATTAAATGGTAAAATTGCTATTATTGTAGAAAATACACCTTATGTTTTACTGCTACCAACAGTTTTTACTGATTTCTTCAAATCACCAGAAGATTATTACACCAAACCATTTAATGCATCATTTACTAGGATTCTAAGATATATTGCTTTTTTTATTGCGATATTGATTCCAGCTTTTTATGTTGCTGTCACAACCTTTAATATGGAAATTATACCAAGCTCTTTGTTAATATCTTTTTCTATTCAAAGAGAAAGTGTACCATTTCCAACTATAATAGAGGTGTTGATACTCGTAATCGCATACGAAATATTACGAGAAGCAGATACTAGAAAACCTCAGATTATGGGAGCCTCAATTAGTATTGTTGGAGCTTTAATATTAGGAGAAGCAGCTGTTTCTGCTGGTGTCATTTCACCGATTGTTGTTATCGTAATTTCAATATCAGCGGTATCAGGAATGGGTTTTAACGATTCTGATATTACTAACGCAATTAGAACATGGAGAATATTGTTTATGTTAGCTGCTTGCTTATTTGGACTTATTGGAATTGTTATTTTATTTATCATTTTTGTAACTAAATTAAATAGTCTTGAAGTTTTAGGCACACCTTATTTAGCTCCAATATCACCTTTTAGTTTCAAAGATTTTAAAAATTCGATAACTAGATTCCCACAACAAAAAATTAAAACAAGACCAACTTACTTTAATAAAAAAAATATAAATAGAATAGGAAGTGACAAATGAAAAAATTATTAATTATTACTTTAGTTTTATTATTGACAGGTTGTTGGAATTATAGGGAACTTAATCAACTAGCTATAACTACCGGCATAGCAATCGATAAAGAAGACGAACATTATAAAGTAACAATTATAATTGCAAACTCTAAAAAAGATAGTGGATCAGATGGTAGTATAACACCTTCAGTGGCTGTTTATGATGGAACAGGTCAAACTATTTATGAAGCTTTTAAAGATACCTCATTAAGCGTTTCTAAACAAATATATTTAAGCCATATTGATGTCTTAGTTTTATCAGAAGAAATTGCTAGCAATAATTTGATTGATGTGATTGATTTTTTATTTCGTTATCCTCAAACTAGAAATAATTTTTATTTAGTTTTAGCTAAAGATAAAAATGCTAGTGACATATTAAAAGTAACTACCCCTCTTGAAACCTTTCCGTCACAAAATTTAGCTAAAAATTTAGAGATAACCGATAAATTACAAGGATTTACTTATACTGTTGATTTTACTAATTTTACCAAATCTCTTGTATCGGAAGGAATAAACCCTGTCTTGCCATCAGTAACTATTATTGGAAATAGTGAAGAAGGAAATAAAGAAGATAACATTAAGCAAAATGAACCATCAACTTATTTAAAATTAGATATGCTAGGATTATTTAAAGATGATAAATTTATTGCTTGGGCAAGTCCTGATGAAAGTAAAGGAATTAATATAATTAATAACAAAATATATATTCTAGGAGTAATTATTGACTATCAAGATGAAAAAATAGTTACCGAAATTACTGAAATGAAAACAAGTTTTAAAGTTGAAGATAACCAAGTAAAAATAACCATCAATACTGAAGGAGCAATTCAAGAAGTAAACGCTAAAGTTGATTTATATGACCCTGAAATCATCGAAGAAATTAAAAACGTTAACATTGAAAAGATCAAACAATACGTTAATGAAGCAATTAATTTGGCCAAAGATAATAAAACTGATATTTTTGGTTTTGGTAATTATGTATATAAAAATGATCCCCAAAGATGGAAAGAAATTAAAGATTTATGGGATGATGAAATATTTCCTAGTTTAAAAATTGAAATTGATATTCATTTAAAATTACAAGCAAAAGGTTCAATTAACGATACAATTGAGGTGAGAGAATGAAAGTAACAAATTCTGAGTATGCTTGTCTATCTTCATTTTTGATGCGTTCATTATTTTTTGGCCCAGCTATCTATAGCATCTTACATTTTGCTTTGCAAGATGGTTGGATAAGTATAATTATTTCATTTCTTTTAAGTTTTATTCCATTAATAATCTATTATAAATTATTAAATCACAATTCCGATGATAACATTGTAACTTTGAATAATAAATTAGGAATATTAGGTAAAATTATAAACGTTATTTTAATGTCTTTTGTCATCTTTCATGCGAGCATGGTTTTATGGAATTTAATTAATTTCATTAATTCTCAATTTCTATTTCAAACACCATTAATTGTTATCGCTATTATTCTTCTAATAGGAATACTTTATGTTAGTATTAAAAATCTAACGACAATAGCCAGAACAGGAACCGTCTTTTTTATCATCAGTACTATTTTATATATTATAGCTGCTTTATCTTTACTTAAAGAATTTAATGTAAATGGTCTAAAACCTGTTTTTAATTCTGGTATTATACCAATTTTGAAAGGAAGTTTTTCATCTTTAGGACTCAATGTTTTCCCTTTATTTATAATTTTAATAATTCCTAAAAATAGCATTAAAAATAATAATAAAATATTATCATCATTTTTTAAAGTCTATATTTTTAGATACATATGCATGTTATCAGTATTAGTTATATGTGTCGCAATTTTAGGAATCGAATTAACTAATCTTTATCAATATCCTGAATACCATATTTTAAAAACAATCAATATAGCTAACTTTTTTCAACGAGTCGAATCAGTTCTTTCAGTTCAATGGATATTTGATGCTGTGATGTCGGTGGCGCTATGTATTTATTTTGCTAAGGAAAGTATCACTAAAACATTTAATTTTAAAAATAAATTCAATTTAGTAAATATTGCTATTGTTATTATTGTTTTGATTATTTCACAATATGTTTTTAGTAGCAATACTGTTGCAGAAACATTTTATAAAAATATTTATCCATTTTTAACATCTATTTTTTTCTTAATTATACCTTTAATAATTTTAGTGATTGTTAAAATTAAAAAAACAACATAACTATTCTAGTTTTTTAGCTATGTTATAACCAATTATTAATAATATTATTGCAACTATGGTTTCTAAGATACTATAGTTGTTTTTAAATGTTTCAAAAAACAAAATTAAAATTGAGCTTAATGTAAAACCGATAATTCCACAGTACATATAATCTTTTTTATTATCAAATAAATAAGTCATCAGTTTAGATAATAGGATGACACATAAAATAATTCCTAATAAATAAGGTATTATCTTAAAAAGATTAGTAATGATTGATTGCAGACTGGTCAATGAACTAAGAAAAGACAACAATAAATTATAACAACCCAAAAGCATCATAACTGCTGTACCACTAATACCTGGAATAATCATCGTCAATGCATCTACAATACCAATAATAAAGAATAAAATAAAATTGACAAATTGATTATTCGTTTCGATGAAGAAATTTTGATTTCCAACCAAAGAAATTAAAAAAACTGTGGAAAAACTTAAAATTAAGATTAAAATATGAATAAAATTTATCTTTTTTATTTTGATATTGCTAATTAAACTAGGCATTCCCCCCATTATCAAACCAATAAATAAAACAATAGTTGGCAGATAATAGTTATTAATAAAATAAATTACTATTCCACTTGTTAAAGATATGGATAACAATATACCTATTCCAATCGGCAATAAAAACAAAGTGTTTTTAATCGGATTTTTAAAAAAATTACTAATCGCTTTAATAGCTTTCTCGTAAATACCAAAACTAATAGCTATTAAAGCACCACTAACTCCAGGAATAATTTTGGCGACCCCCACTAAAAAACCTTTAAACATCAATGTTAAAAATTCCATAAATCACCTCAAAAAAAGATGTTGTTATAACATCTTATTCAAAGTAATTTATTTTCATGTTTTTTCGAACTAATTTCATTTTAGCTTTAGCATATTCTTGTGCTTTTAAAGTACCATTTTTTAAAATCTTATCGACTATATCCGAATGTTCCTCATAGTATTTCCTTTTTTCTTGAATTGGTTTTAAAAACTGCATCATCGCTTCGATAAGTTCCTTTTTACATGCCACACATCCACGGCGACCATTTTTACATTCGTCGCAAACAGTATTCAAATTACCTTGATTAACTAATTTATGATAATAGTAAACCATACAGACATCAGGATTAGCTTTATCATCTTTTCTAATCTTGTTCGGATCAGTTACCGCTGACATAATTTTTTTAGAAATAGTCTCATAATCATCGACTAAATAAATGGCATTACCTAAACTTTTACCCATTTTTTCATTGCCATCTAAGCCTTTAATTCGAGTATTTTGGGTTAATAATTGTTCTGGCTCGACAAATGTTTCACCATAAATTCCATTAAATTTTCTAACAATCTCACGACACTGTTCCAATAGCGGTAATTGATCTTCTCCAACGGGTACCAATGCTCCGTCAAAAACTGTAATATCAGCCGCTTGGCTAACAGGATACCCTAAAAAGCCATAAGTAACACTTTCGCCACTGTTACCAAATAATTCCTTTTTTTGATTTATTTCAGCTTTAGTTGTAGGATTGCGATACAATCTTGCAATTGTGACTAAATTAGAAAAATAAACCGTAATTTCCGCTATTTCTGGTATCATCGATTGAACAAAGATAACTACTTTGCTAGGATCAATTCCACACGATAATAAATCGATGGCTAATTCTTTGACATTTTTTCTAACTTTATCAGGATTATTAAAATTATCAGTTAATGCTTGAACATCAGCTATTTCAATATAGGAAGTATACTTATCCTGTAATTCAACCCAATTAGAAACTGCTCCAAAATAATGACCCAAGTGTAAATTACCAGTCGGTCTAATTCCTGTTAATATATTTTTCATTTGATTCACCTCACTACGTATAAATAAATTGCAGCAGAAAATTCTTTGGGGAAAAAATTGAAAATGACACTTATCGGTTCATTATTACATAGTTTCGAATATATATATTTTGTAATAACATCTTTGTTCAATATTTTTTTAATCCCATCTAATTCAATTTTATCAAAGTTAATATTTTCTACTTCGTTTAATTTTGCAAAAAGTAATTTATTTGCTTTTCTAAGACTATAAATTTCATCAACTGGAATTTTAAAAATATCCATGGTATTTTCAATTATTTTCTGAAAACTCTTTATCGCCTTTTTATCATTATTAATGTCTTTGAAATCACCAAAATAATCTAACGACTCACATACGTTTTTAATTTTATTTTTATATTTAAAATATAATTCTAAACTTCCTTTTTTAAATGTGTATATATTACCATCTAAGCGCTTAAAAGTCTTCATCGTATCATTAAACCCTAAATTAATCATCCGCTTGGTAGCATTACTATCAAACATCAAAAACGAATCAAGTCTGTTTGTTGGTTCAATATAGGCTATTTCAACGTCTTTATTCTTAATTTTTTTTCTAACTCCGAGCACCTCTAAATCGACCGCAATAATCTTTGTAGCACCTAAATCAATAGCTAAATTAATTGGAAAATTATCACAGTAACCACCATCAATCACTAAGTCTTTGTCAATTTTAGTAGCTTTAAAAATAGGAAAACAAGTAGCTGACGCTAAAATATAATCTTTTAATTTTTCAGGTTGAGTATCGTCTTTAGTCGCATAAATAGCTTTACGTGTCGTTAAGTTATAAGCCACTATTCCATATTTAATTTTTGAGCGATATAATTTATGAGGCTTATAAAGCTTATCAATTATTCCTTTGATTTTATCTGTGGCAAGACCACCTTTAACCATAGAACTAAAATATGATAAGTACATTTTTTTAGAATTATCTATTTTATCAAAATTATCATAAAGCAAATCATAGTTAATTTTGCGCCATAACTTAAGACATTTTCCAAGGTCTTTTTGAACCATCATAAAACCGTTGATAGCTCCGATCGAGGTTCCTGTCACTATATCATATTTGATGTGTAATTTTTTTAACGCCTTCCATACTCCCACTTCATATGCCCCTCTAGCACCTCCACCAGATAAAACAACTGCTAACATATTTCATCACCGCAAACTAGAATATACATATAAATTGATATCTTTGTTAAACTCTAACTCTTGATAACCAATAACATTCTTTACTCCAAAAATGTCATTATATACCTGAATAATATTACCATTTACAAAATATATGTAATTATTAACATAAAATATTGAATCAATAGCTTTAGTATCAAACAAGTAAGTTAAACCTTGCTTATCTTCAACCCTCATACGATAAACTTCATATTTGTTACCAACTTTCTTATATAAATAGTAATAATGTCCTACTTTATCAATTCTTTCAAATTGAGAATCGATGTAATCATTTGTTTCTGTTATAAATTTTTTCTCTTCGTTAGCTTCAGCTATTGTCATAGTTGTCCAAGAACCATCATAATACTTAATTTCATTCGTACTATAAACGACAACGGCTTTATTGACTGGATCAATCTCATATTGAATTTTATTATCCTTATCATATAAATATATTTTACTATCAACAACACCTTGAATGTAACTATCAAAAGATATTGCCCTATCAGAAGTAATATTAAAAATATTTAAGTTTACCAAATCTACTACATTTATTTCATTAAACTCATGTTTTTGATTATAATCAGGTACAACGTAATATTGATTAACAAATTGTCCTAGATCTTGTTTATAAACATCATTATTAAATAAACTGATGTTATAAACACTAGAATTAATATTACCACTCACTATATAAACACCTTTATAATTATTAAATCCTATATAATGATTTGTTATTAAATTATCCTTATAAACGTTTAGTTGTTCAATCAAAGAAGATTCCGCATTATCACTAAACTGCGAAATATTATATTGACTTATTTCTGACACAAATTGATCTATATCACTATTTTGACCTTTAATGTTATGATAAAATTGATAAATATTATCTTTCAAACAAATCACATCTAGTAAAATAAGATTATCTTTAAAAATAGGTAAAATACAATTACTATCTTCATCATAATATATATCTGTTAAAACTTGAGATGTTTTACCATAATCATGCGAAATTTCAAACCAGAATGTTTTTTCATCAACAGTTACAGTGTAACTATAATTATTGGTATTGGTTGTAAAATTTGATACTTCTTTAACCTCAAAAGTTGTTCCTTCTGATTTTATTTCATAAACATTGTCTTGACCTTTACTAAATAAATAAAAAATAAATTGAATTCCTAAATAAGCAACGAATAAAACTATTAACATTACAAACAATTTTTTCATACTTTCACCTAAATTTATTATATATTATTTTTCAACATTTATCAATATATTAAAAAGTTACAACATAAATTATACTTATAAAAAATAGGTGTTTAATTCACACCCTTTTTAACTAGTGGAATATGCTATATTAGAAAATAAATGAAGGGGTGGATTATATGTGTAATAATGCAGAAAATGATTCTTGCAAATGCATAGCTGAAATATTGACCGTCATAAATATTTTACAACAAAACGCTAACTGTTGCGGTGATGCATGCTTAGATACATGCGACCGTGGATTTTTAGGATGTGGAACTACTACTTTCAGCTGTAATACTAGGCCAATAATGCTATATACATGTTGTGGTAATGGAACTCCTTGGAGTATGCCTACAACCAAAGAGAATATTGATTGTACAACAACTCCAGGAAGTTGTTCAAGCGTTTTCCGTGTTGAAAAAGTAGATGGTTGCTGTGCAACTTTTAGAGTTTTAGCAGCAAACCCAGATCCTACACAAGCGGCAACGATACCTTATGTATCAACAAATTCTTTTTTCACAATGAATTTAAATTGTGTATGTAGTTTAAAATGTTTACAAGATACATTTGTAGAATGTTTATAATAAAACAACGACTTCAATCGTTGTTTTTTTGAAATTCGATATCTAATATATCATCAATTTTAATGACTTCATTGTCCATTGTAATTAATTCGCTACGGTTACGACCAATAATCTTTTTATTCATTTTTCCATCTTTAGTAGTAATAATAACATCAGCTTTATATACATAACGCGAAGAGCTAAAAATTTGATTTATTTTTTGGTTAATTGAAAAAAACGAATTAATTTTAGTTGGCTCTTCTTTTCTATCTTCATTTTTCTCATAATAAACTGTTTCATTGTTTTTTAATGGTTTATCAATTTTATTAGCAAAAACTTTCGGTAATTTCTTTTCCATATAACACCTCTAGTAAATTATATTAAATTCATTTTAAAATATACAAAAAAGTCAATTAAAATAAACTTAATTGACTTGATTCATCTAAATTTTTTAAGATATTCATATTCCTCATTTTTTCGATTAATGTACTAGAAATTTTAGCTCTTTTTTGTAAGTCTTCGATACTTAAAAATGGGCATTTTTCTCTTTCTTCCACAATAGCACGGGCAACAGTTACTCCAAGACCATCAATCGCATTAAACGGTGGAATTAAATTACCGTCTTCATCTAGCGTGAAAGTAGTCGCTTCACTTTTTTGAAGATCGATACTGGTAAACTTTAAACCTCTAGCCGTCATCTCTAAAGAAATTTTTAGACATTCTAAAATACCAGCCTCTTTATTACTCGCTTCGTAACCTTTATTAATCAATTCTTGTACCTTTGCTTTAATTGCATCATATCCTTTAATCATAGTTTCAATATCAAAATCAGTAGCTTTAGTAGAAAACCAAGAAGCATAAAAATAAGCAGGATAATGAACTTTATAATAAGCTATTCTAAAAGCACTGATAACATAGGCAGTAGCGTGAGCTTTAGGGAACATGTACTTAATCTTACTACAAGAGTCAATATACCAATCTTCAATTCCCATATCTTTCATCTGTTTTTCAAATTCAGACCATTTATCCAATTCTTTGCTTGCTTTACCTTTACGGACAAATTCCATAATTTTAAAGGCTGTCAAAGGTTTCATCCCTTTTTGCATTAGATAAACCATAATATCATCACGACAACCAATTACTTCTTTAAATGGTACTATATTCTTTTTAATTAATTCTTGAGCGTTCCCCAACCAGACATCAGTTCCATGCGATAAACCTGATATCTTAATTAATTCAGCAAAAGTAGTAGGTTTGGTCTCCGCAACTAAACCGATCGTAAAAGGTGTGCCAAATTCTGGGATTCCCAGAGTACCTGTTTCATTTAAAATTTGTTCTTTTGTAACTCCCAAC
>CALVKK010000013.1 GCA_944332645.1 uncultured Bacilli bacterium | reverse complement strand
TAAAATTAAATTAAAAACCTATCCATTGTTATCATTTTTTGAATATAAAATAGCTATACCTTATTTTTATAAAATAAAGAAACTAAGACCTTTAAATTACATTAACTATGATCCAAACCAAGCTTTAAAAATACTTAATAAAGAAATAGGATTTAAATATTACGGGAGCAAACATTGTGAATCATCATTGACTAGGTTATTGCAATGTTATATTCAACCTGAAAAATATGGTTTTGAAAAGCGAAGAGCTCATTTATCTAGTCTTGTTGTTTCGGGATTAATTACAAGGGATGATGCTCTAAAAGAACTTTCAAAAGCGCCATGTTCTAAAAAACAGATTGAAGAAGATATTAATGAATTTATCGATAAGTTAGGTTTAACTCGTAAACAATTTGATAAAATTATAAAAGATAAAAAGAATAGATCACATTATGATTTTAAAACCAATCAGAAAAAAATAAATATGTTTAATAAGTTAAGAAAGATAATAGGTAAATAGTATGAAAGTTTGTCATGTTACAAGTGCCCATAATAGATATGATGGTCGAATATTTCAAAAAGAATGTTGTTCATTAACTAAAAAGTATGATGTGTATTTATTGGTAAATGATAAAAATAATGATGAATTAAAAAACAATGTTCATATAATATCAACAAAATTCAAACCTAAAAATAGATTTGAGCGATTTTTTAAATCAAAAAATAGTATAATAAAGAAAGCTTTAGAAATAGACGCTGATATTTATCATTTACATGACCCAGATTTGTTAAATATGGTGGAAGACTTAAAAAAACAAAACAAAAAAATAGTTTTCGATTCGCATGAAGATTATCCTCAGTTAATTAAGGAAAAAGAATGGATCCCTAAAATATTTAGAAATTTGGTATCAAAGTACTATGAAAATAGAGAAAGAAAAATATTAAAAAAAGTCGATGCTGTTGTATCAGTTACGCCACATATAGTTGATAGATTGAAAAAAATTAATTATAATACTTATATGATTACTAATTATCCAATTTTATCAACTGAAAAAATTGTTAAATGTGATGATGGACATACCATTTGCTTCGCTGGTGGAATAAGTTCTCAATGGTTACATCATAACATAATCAAAGCAATAAATGAAATTAATAATATAAAGTATATATTAATTGGCGATAACGAAAATAGTTATTTTGAAACCATTAAAACCATTAAAGGATTTGATAAAGTTGAAGTTATTGGTAAAATTCCTAAAGAAGAAGTTTTGAAGTTTTATAATAAATCTACATTAGGAATAGCTCTTAATGATTATGTCGCTAATGTTAATTATAAAATAGGAACCATTGGTAATACTAAAATATTTGAATATATGGAAGCTGGGTTACCTGTTGTTGCTACTGATTTTGAATTATGGAAAGAAATAATTGAAAAGAATGATTGTGGTATATGTGTTAATCCTAATGATATTGAGCAAATTAAACAAGCAATATTATATATAATTAATCATCCTAAAGAAGCAAAACAAATGGGTATTAATGGCAATAGAATAGTTGTCGAACAATATAATTGGTTAACTCAAGAAGAAATTTTATATGATATGTATTATAAATTGATAGGAAGGATATAGTATGAGTAAAGTTTTAAAATTTGTAAAGAATAATATAATAATAGTTATATTAAGTTTAATTTTTATTATGATATTAATTTCCTTTATGTTTTTTAATAGTAAAATGAATAAGATGTATCATAATATTAACAAAAATACCACTAATAACGAAACGCTTGATTGTTCTGTCAATTGTAATTTTGAATTTATTGATTTTATAAAAGTAAATCCTCATTATGACCCAACAAAAGAATGGTACGAATATAGCCAAGATACCCATGTTAAAGTTTACAATTCTGCACAATTAGATGAAAATGGAATAGCTCTTGCTAACGGCAAATATAATGCCGTCACTATTTCACAGTATGGTTTAAATGCTTATGGTAGATATATAACTGAAAACAATGAAGAATATTTAGAGGTTGCAATTAAGCAAGCGGATTTTTTACTAGAAATGCAGGATAAGGAAACGGGTAATTATTATTACGATTATGACTATGCTGTATATGGTTCGGATGAGGTTTTAAAAGCACCTTGGAATTCTGCAATGGCTGTTGGCAATACGCTTTCGTTGTTAACAAGAATATATTACGTAACTAATGATGAGAAATATTTAGATGCTGCCATTAATTCTTTGAAACCATTAACCTTAGATGTAGAAGATGGAGGTCTTGTTTCATATTTGTTTGGTCATAAGTTTTATGAAGAATATCCTACTAACAAAGGTAATTTTGCGTTAAATGGATTTATGTTTACGTTGATTGGATTATATGATTTTTACACCGTAACTGGGAATCAGTTGGCTGGTAGATTATATAATGATGGAATTGAAACATTATGTTTTGCTTTACCTTTTTATGATTCTGTTGGTATAAGTTTATATCATTTATCACACCTTTTTTATGATAATCAACCAATTCATTATAGTGATAAATATCATGTTATTCATATAGGACAATTAGAGTTGTTATATCAACTTGAAAAAGAGGAGATATTCAAATATTATATAGATAGATGGACAAGTTATGTATTAACGGGGGAGGAAAAATGAAAAAAATAATAACAGTAGTAGGGGCTAGACCACAATTTATAAAAGCAGCAGTAGTTTCTAGGCAATTAAAAGATAATTTTGAAGAAATCATTATCCACACAGGCCAACATTATGACAGCAATATGTCAGATGTATTTTTCGAACAGTTAGGAATTCCTAAACCTAAATACAATTTAGGTATTGGTTCTGGTACTCATGGAAAACAAACTGGTATGATGTTAGAAAAAATAGAAGAAATACTTTTTAAAGAAAAACCAGATTATGTTTTGGTTTATGGTGATACCAATTCAACTTTAGCAGGGGCATTAGCAGCATCAAAATTGTTAATACCTGTAATTCATATTGAAGCAGGATTAAGATCATTTAATATTAACATGCCAGAAGAGCAAAATCGTATTTTAACTGATCATATTTCTAAAATATTATTTTGCCCTACACAAACTGCAGTTGATAATTTGAAAAAAGAAGGTATTACAAATAATGTTTATAATGTTGGAGATGTTATGTGTGATTCTGTTTTGTATTATTCAAAATTAGCCAATGCCACATTAAAAATACAAACTTTGAATTTAGAATCTATATATGAAAAAAAGGTAATAGATAAGTGGTATTTAGCTACTATTCATAGAGCTGAAAATACTTTTGATGACAAAAAGTTGTTAGAAATTTTAAAAGCATTAAATGAACTAGATGAACTAGTAATATTTCCTGTTCATCCGCGCATAAAAAAGATGGTTGACGATTTAAACAAACAATTTCAATATAATAATATTTATTTTGTAAAACCTGTTGATTATTTGACCATGCTATTTTTAACCAAAAACGCAAAGAAAGTTATTACTGACTCTGGTGGATTACAAAAAGAGTGCTACATATTAAATATTCCTTGTATTACTGTTCGTGATCAAACCGAATGGATTGAGACATTAAAATGCGGATATAATACCTTGGCAAAACCAGTATATGAAGAATTAAAAGAAAAGATAGAAAACGCACAAATAATTGATAGTCATAAGATAAATTATTATGGTGATGGTGATAGCAGCAAAAGAATTGTTGACATATTATGTTTATTAGAAAATAAAAAGTAAGTTATTAATTAACTTACTTTTTTTTATGTTCAATTATAACATCAGTTTTAATAATAAAGATGATTACAATTATTAGTAATATACCATATAATAAATAGCCTAGATTACGATCGACCAAAACATAAATGATAGATGTAAAGGCAAATAGAGCATCAATCAAACAAATTATAATTACTGTTTTTCTGTGAGAAAAGTTCATATTTAATAATTGATGATGAATGTGAAGTTTATCAGGTTTAGTAATGCTTTCGTTTTTTAAGACTCTTCTAATTATTGCAAAGATAGTGTCTAAGAAAGGAATAGCAATAATCATAAAAGGAATTATAATCGAAGTCATTGTAACATTTTTAAACCCTAATAGAGCAATAATACTAATTATAAAGCCCAAAAACATCGATCCTGTATCACCCATGAATATTTGAGCTGGATTTGCATTATATCTTAAAAACCCTAAACAAGAACCTAACATAATAAAACACAATGTAAAATCTAGACCATGAGAATTTTTGAAAATAGCAATAATTCCTACAGTTAAAAAGAAAATGCTGCTAATGCCAGTAGCTAACCCATCTAGTCCATCAATTAAATTCATACAATTAATAAAAGCTAGTATAAATATTATTGTAATAGGATAAGCCAGCCATCCAAAATTGATATAAAATCCAAAAGCACTAACACTTTGCAGTAGAACTTGACCGTGAAAAACTACTATCAATGTTGCTGCTAGTTGACCTAGTAACTTAACTTTAGCGGATAAAGGTTTAATATCATCGATCATTCCGGTGATTATTATGATAAAACTACCAATTAAAATCGATGTCATTACATCACTATGCGTACCAAAAACTATATAACCAAATAAGAATCCTGCAAAGATTGCTAAACCACCTAAACGGGGGATTGGGACCTTATGAACTTTTCTATTGTTTGGAATATCCATAGCTCCAACATGATTAGCAACTTTTTTAATGACTGGCACTAAAATATAGACAAATAAAAAACAGGTAACGATAACCAATAATATTTTGTTTAACAATTCAACTGACATAAAAGTACACCTCTAACTATAATTCTATCAGAATTTTATATTTTAGTCTATAAAATATTTTCAATTATTATTTTTGTATCCAATGTTTACACTTTTATTTACCATATTTTCCCATTTTTTTAACACATATTTTCTATATTTTTATTTTATAATTAATTATAGAAAAGAGGTGATATTATAAACATTAAGGTTATTGGTACTAATTGTAGTAATGGAATGAAGTTATCTAAATTAGTCGACAAGGTAGTTGAAGAAATGGATTGTGATATAACAGTTGACAAATTAGATGATTCATCTAAAAATAAATATGGAATTAAAAATGTTCCGGGATTAGTCGTAAACGGACAGATTGTCAGTCAAGGAAAGGTGTTGTCTGTAAGAGAAATAAAAAGATTATTATTAGCATAAAGATTCATATTTTGAATCTTTTTTTATTAATTAGTATAATTTAAAAAACAAATTTTGCCAATATTGCTTGACTAAATAAATTTAATCATGTATACTTATATTGAAGTAGGAATGATTACTACTTTTGAGGTGATTCATGAAATATTCCAAACAACGGGAACAAATCTTGAGTATAATCAGTAATAGTTATGATCATCCAACAGCTTATATGGTATATGAACAAGTAAAAAAAGATATACCTAATATAAGTTTAGGTACTGTTTATCGTAATCTAAACAGTTTATGCGAAAATAAACAAATTAGAAGATTGGCAATACCAAATGATAATGACCGTTTTGATAAAGTAGATAGTCATTGTCATTTGTATTGTATTAAGTGTCATAATGTTGTTGATTTATCTGATGATTTGTTAATTGAGTTTGATAAAATAATTCAAAAAAACTTAGATTTTGAGGTTTTATCAAATGATTTAGTTTTTTTAGGAATTTGTCATGATTGTAAAGAAGGGAAGGAAAAGGAATTATGGAATTAAAAGGAAGTAAAACAGAACAAAATTTAATGGCCGCTTTTGCTGGTGAATCACAAGCAAGAAACAAGTATACTTATTATGCATCTAAAGCTAAAAAAGAAGGATTTGAACAAATTGCTGCTATTTTTGAAGAAACAGCAGGAAATGAAAAAGAACATGCTAAAATGTGGTTCAAATTATTACACGGCGGTGATATTCCAAGTACATTAGAAAACTTAGAAGATGCTGCTAATGGTGAAAATTATGAATGGACTGACATGTATGCTGAATTTGCTAAAACAGCTAAAGAAGAAGGATTCGATCATATTGCATTTTTGTTTGAAGGAGTAGCTAAAATCGAAAAAGAACACGAAGATAGATATCGTGCATTAATCGATAATGTTAAAAATGAAATGGTATTTAGTAAACCAGCTGAAAATATGTGGATTTGCCGTAACTGTGGTCATGTTCATTTTGGCGCATCTGCACCTAAAGTATGTCCAGTATGTTCACATCCTCAAAGCTATTTTGAATTAAGATGTCAAAATTATTAATATAACTACTAAAACTTTATTCATTTGAATAGAGTTTTCTTTTTATTTATGTTATACTATTTATGGAGTTGATAATAATGGATATAAGGATAGAAGAAGCTTTAAAAAAGGAAAAGGAAAGACAACAGAATAATATTGAATTGATTGCCTCAGAAAATTATGCTTCAAAAGATGTAATGGCTTTACAAGGGAGTATTTTTACAAATAAATATGCTGAAGGATATCCTGGTAAAAGATACTATGGTGGTTGTGTTAATGTCGATACTATTGAAGATCTAGCAATCGAATACGCGACTAAATTATTTGGCTGTAAATATGCTAACGTTCAACCACACTCAGGCAGTAGCGCTAATATGGCAGTATATAAGGCATTGCTTAATGTTGGCGATAAAGTAATGGGAATGAATCTATCTCATGGCGGTCATTTAACTCATGGTCATCCAATTAATTTTAGTGGTTTGGAATATAATATCATTAGTTATGATGTCGATCCTAAAACAGAAATGATCGATTATGAAAAGCTAGAACAATTAGCTTTAGAAACTAAACCTAAAATGATTATTGCAGGAGGATCTGCTTATTCAAGAATAATCGATTTCAAAAGATTTAGAGAAATAGCTGACAAAGTTGGGGCTTATTTAATGGTTGATATGGCCCATATTGCAGGTCTTGTCGCAACCAATCTTCATCCATCGCCAATTCCTTATGCGGATGTTGTCACATCAACGACTCATAAAACTTTAAGAGGTCCACGTGGTGGAATTATTTTAACTAATGATGAAGAAATAGCTAAAAAGATAAACAAAATTGTTTTCCCTGGTATTCAAGGAGGACCTTTAATGCATGTCATCGCTGCTAAAGCCGAGTGTTTTTATGAAGCTTTACAACCAGAATTTAAATTGTATCAAGAGCAAGTCCTAAAAAATATTAAAGCATTAGCTAAAGTATTAAGTGATAATGGTTTAAGAATTATTTCTGGTGGAACTGATAATCATTTGATTTTAGTTGATGTTACCTCTTTAGGTATTAACGGTAAAGAGGCTGAAAAAATATTAGATGAAATCAATGTAACTGTTAATAAAAATACGATTCCTTTTGATCAAGAATCTCCGTTTAAAACTAGTGGTATTAGATTAGGAAGTCCGGCGATGACCACTAGAGGATTAAAAGAAGAGGATTTTGAAGAAATTGGTTATATTATAGTCGATGCATTGCATAATAAAGATAAAGAACAATTAAAATTACGAGTAAAAAAAATAACCGATAAATATCCATTATAAAGGAGATGGTGATATGATATTAGATGGGAAAGCGTTAAGTGATCAAATAAAAGATGATTTGACTAAAAAAGTAAAAAATTATTTGATAAAACCATGTTTGGCAGTCATTCAGATAGGAAACGATGAAGCCAGTAATGTTTACATTAAGGCTAAAGAAAAAGCATGTCACCAAGTTGGAATTAATTTTATTCATGTTAAATTTGAAGAAGATACTACTGAACAGGAAGTAATTAATAAAATAGTTGAATTAAATAATGACACATATGTTAATGGTATATTATTGCAATTACCACTACCTTCTAAGTTTAATCAAGATAAATTATTAAATTTGATTAATAAAAATAAAGATGTTGATGGCTTAACTGATATTAATGCTGGATTACTATTCAAAGGTAATGGCAATTTAGTTCCGTGTACGCCACTTGGGATAATAACATTGCTTAAAGAATATAAAATAAATTTAATTGGCAAACATGCAGTTATTATAGGGAAATCTAATTTAGTTGGTAAGCCCTTAGCTATGTTATTATTGCAAGAAGGAGCAACGGTTACAATATGTCATTCTAAAACTAACGACTTAAAGGAATATACAAAACAAGCTGACATATTAGTTAGTGCTGTTGGTAAAAAAGGTTTAGTAACTAATGATATGATTAAAAAAAATTCTGTCATAATAGATGTTGGAATTAATCGCGTTGCTGGTAAATTATATGGTGATGTTGATTTTGAAAACATTAAGGATATAGCATCTTTTATTACTCCTGTTCCTGGAGGAGTAGGGCCAATGACAGTAGCAATGTTGCTTTTTAATGTAGTTAAAAATTATGAAAAAAATCTATAAAAGTATTGTCAAAAGTAGGCAATTATGTTATTATTATATTGCTTGACTTTTTGGCGACGTAGCTCAGTTGGCTAGAGCACCTGGTTCATACCCAGTAGGTCGAGAGTTCGAATCTCCCCGTCGCTACCATTTATATATTACTAGATATTTATATCTAGTTTTTTGATGCATATAATTAATTTATAAATAAAAATTTTTGAATTAAAAAATATGAATTGAGTCGATTAAGTAAATTTTCTATGTCAACTACTAAAATTGTAGTAAAATTTTGGATAAACATTTTAAAATAGTGGTATAATTGATATATTAACAAAGATAAGGAGAGATGGGAATTGAAAAAATCAAAAGTGTATTTTACTAGTAAAATATCACCAGAAAGTATGGTAAAAATTTATGAATCTTTAAATATAGATCTACCAGGAAAGGTTGCTGTTAAGTTACATTCTGGCGAACACGGTAATCAAAATTATTTAAGACCAGAATTTGTCAAGGCAATAGTTGAAAGAGTAAACGGTACTGTTGTAGAATGTAATACAGCTTATATAGGAGAAAGAAATACAACCGCAAAACATAAAAAATTAATGGATGAACATGAATGGACAAAATATTTTAATGTCGATATTATGGATGCCGAAGGACCTGATATGGAATTGAATATACCTAATGGTTTACAAATTAAGAAAAATTATGTTGGTAAAAATTTAGCTAATTATGATTCAATGTTAGTATTATCTCATTTTAAAGGACATGCGATGGGCGGATTTGGTGGCGCTTTAAAGCAATTATCAATCGGTTGTGCCTCTTCGTATGGTAAAGCTTATATTCATGGTGCTGGGGATGCAAATCAGGACATGTTTAAAACTGATCAATTACAGTTTGTAACTTCAATGGGCGATGCAGCTAGTAGTGTACATAAGTATTTTAATGGTAATATTGTTTACATTAATGCGATGGTAAATATTTCAATAGACTGCGATTGCGATGGCAATGCTTCAGCTCCTTGTATGCAAAATATTGGAATTCTTGCTAGTACTGATCCAGTTGCTATCGATCAAGCTTGTATCGATATAGTTTATAATAGTACTGATCCAGGAAAAGATAAATTAATTGCGAGAATCGAAGAAAAACTAGGGACTAATATTATCGAAGTTGCTCAACAAAATGGTGCTGGTACTAAAGAATATGAATTAATAAATATCGATTAAGGAGAATAAAATGCGAAAAAACATAAAAACGACGGAAGCTATTTTTCCTATGCCTGTATTAATGATAGCGACTTATAACGAAGATGGAACAATCGATGTTATGAATGCAGCATGGGGAACTATGCTGGAAAGAGATCATATAATTTTAAATTTAACGGAAACTCATAAAACTGTTCAAAATATTAAAAAGAGAAAAGCTTTCACAGTCAGCATTGCTGATGCTAATCATGTAAAAGAGTCAGATTATTTTGGAATTGTATCAGGTAATAATACTAAAGATAAATTTGAAAATAGCAGCCTGACTGCCACAAAATCTGAAATTGTTGATGCTCCAATAATTGATGAATTTCCAATTTGTATGGAATGTGAATTTATTGAATATCAAGATGATAAATATGGTTGTGGAGTGGTTGGTAAAGTAGTAAATGTAAGTGCTTTAGAAAGTGTTATGAATGGTGATAATGTAGACATTTCTTTAGTAAATGCTATTGCATTTGATCCATACACTCATGGTTATTATAAAGTGACCGAAAGAGTTGGAAACGCTTTTAAAGATGGATTGGAATTAAAAAACAAAATAACTAGAAAATAATTTTAGTTTTATACTAGAATTAAGTTCTAGTTTTTTAAATATTAATGATATAATTAAATTAGTAATATTAAAAGAATAATAATTAAAATAGTAAAAAAATTATTATTTCTTTTAAGATGTTATATGCATATAATATTTAAATAATTAAGGGAGGAAATTTATGAAAAAATATTATTATATTTATTATTAGGGGGTATATGTTTTAGCTTAGTTGGATGTGGACAGGATAATATAGAACAAGAAAATCAAAAACCACAAGACCAAGTACAAGAATCTGGTTATGTTGAGGTGGAAACTGTCGAAGTATTAGTGGCAAAATTCAATACTCAAGTTGTCGATAATAGTTATTTAAATCCTGCATCTGATGATTATTTAATTATTTATGAAGATGAGTATTGGTATGGTTTAATAACAGGAGTATATTTAATCGTATATCCGAAAGAATTTACCAATGACATGACTAAAGATGTTGTTGATTATATGGTTTTATATGTTGAAAAGAATAGCGAATATGAATCAGTGGCGGTGATGGAACACTTAATTAAAGCAAATAATCAAGATATTACAACTGAAGAGGTAAATATTTTAATAACTGAAGCAAAAGTAGCAGCTTCATCTGGTAAAACAGTTAACAATGGCAAAGGAATCGATGTCGGGTTTATTGATAATGAAAATAATTATCAATACCAAGTCATAAGACTTTATAAATAGATCATAACTAGATATTTAATTTGAATATAGCAATGATAAAATAAAAACATATAATATATTGGTGATTGTATGTTAAATATGCAGGACGTATTATATGCAGCTTCCGTTTTAGGAATTTCATTTGATAAATTCACTAAAGAAGAATTTTTAGATGGAATTAATATAGAACTCGAACACGGAACGGTTAATCCTAAAACTAATGTGACAAACGATGATTTAATAACAACGGCTAAAATTGCCTTAGCGCACTTGAATGAATTTCCTAATTATTATAATAAAGAATATGGCTTAAAAGTTTTCGAAAAGTTTCTTCAAAGTAAACTTATTCAATAAAAGACAAATCTACATATGTGGATTTGTCTTTTTATAAATAAAAAATTTTAAAGTTAGATATCTTTATGCTGACATTCTTCAGTGAATATTCTGTTTATTTCTTCAGGAACTTTTTTGCAATCATTATATAGCCATTGTATATCAGTTTTGTAATAATGATTCATCCTTTAAATCAATTATGACAGGTTCGATGGGATTTGTAATATGTATTATAAATTCCATCATGTCCATTTATATGATAACTAAAGCAAATAGAAATTGAAAATGAAAAATTTAATATTATTATAGAAAATAGAGGGGGTTTAAAATTAAATATGATGAGGTTTAGTGGATAAAGGATTCTTAGTTAATCATTATTATAGCATTAAAGAAGAAGTTATAGTAACAGTTATTCATATATTTAAAAATGTAAAATATAACTGTCCAACGGAATAGGTAGTTTACTAGACAATCCTGCTATTTTTATAAGGACAAATATTTCAAGGTTAAATATTTGTCAAAATGTCATTGACAAACAAATTTTCGTTATATATAATTTAGATAGGTAATAAAATAAAACACCTAAACATATTAATTTGAATTACTAAAAAAGTTAACGAAATTTAATCGTTAGAAATTTTTATTACGAAAGTTGGAAGGTAAATGATATACAAGACAAATTATGATTCACCAGTTGGACAGTTATTATTGACGAGTGATGGTGAAAGTTTAACTGGTTTATGGATAAAAAATCAAAAATATTATCTTTATAAAATAGATGATGAGTTAATAGATAATGATGATTTAGAAATATTTAATCAAGTTAAAAGTTGGCTAGATAAATATTTTAATGGTGAAAAAATTAGTATCAATAGGCTAAAACTAAAACCACAAGGGACAAAATTTCAAAAAGAAGTATGGAAGATATTGTGCGATATTCCATATGGTAAAATTACAACATATAAAGATATCGCTAATAAAATAACTAAAAATTTACGCAAAGATAAAATGTCTGCTCAAGCAGTAGGGGGAGCAGTCGGGCATAATCCTATTTCTATTATTATTCCTTGTCATCGTGTTGTCGGTACCAATGGCAATTTAACAGGATATGCAGGAGGAATTGATAAAAAAATTATATTATTACAAATTGAAGGTCATGATATGACGAAGTTTTCATATAAGAATTGAAGTGAATTAATTATGGTTCTTTTTGTAAGTGGTCGGACTGACATAATCGCATTTTATTCCGATTGGTTTATTAAACGTTATGAAGCTGGTTATTTTGATGTACAGAATCCATTTAATCCTAAGTTAGTTAGTCGCATTAACGTTAGTGATGTTGATATGATACTTTTTTGTACTAAAAATCCGCTTCCTATTTTAAAATATATAGCTAAAATCGATAAACCGATTCTTTTTCATATTACTTTAACGCCATATCATAATGATATCGAACCCAATGTACTACCAAAAGGATTGATTATTGAATCAATAAAGAAATTATCCAATATAATTGGAATTGAAAATGTTTGTGTTCGTTACGATCCTATTTTTATAAGTGATAAATATACTTTAGAATATCATCTTAAATCTTTCGATAAAATGTGTAATTTATTAAACGGATATGTGAAAACGATTATTGTTTCTTTTTTGGATGATTATAAAAATGTACGAAAAAACAAAAGCACTTTAAAATATCGTACTTTGACTGAAAATGATTATCAACAAATTGGGCTCAATTTTAGTGAAAGTGCGAAAAAAAATAATATGACTGTTCAAACTTGTTTCGAAAACAGAAATTTAGTTGAATATGGTTTTATTAAAAATGATTGTCTATCACATGAACTAGCCTATAAACTAACTGGAAAAAAGTATAAAACTTGGCGAGCACGAAAAGATAAAAAATGTAATTGTGTTGAGCTAGTTGATATAGGTTATTATAATTCCTGTAAATATATGTGTAAGTATTGTTACGCTAATTTTGATGAAGGTAAAGTAAATGAAAATTTTTCTAAACACGATATAAATTCTTCTTTATTGATTGGGCAAATCGACAAAGATGATACCATAAAAGTTAGAACAAAATAATTTACTTTAAAGTAATATTTTTATTGACAAACATACATTCGTTATGATATGATTGGCTCGTAGGAGTTAATCATATTTTTTTTGGAGGTAAATTATGAATGAAGTTATTATAAAAAATGAAGTGAATATAGAAAAACTAATCTATGAAATAAGAGGAGTTCAAGTAATGTTAGATAGTGATTTGGCTAAACTTTATGAATGCACCAATGGTACTAAAGATATAAATAAGGCAGTTAAGAGACATATAGAAAGATTTCCTAAGAATTTTCTGTTTCAATTAACAGATGAAGAATATAGTAGCTTGAGGTTCCAAACTGGAACCTCAAATATAAAAGGTGGTAGAAGATATAATCCGTATGTATTTACTGAACAAGGTGTTGCGATGCTTTCTAGTGTTCTTCATACTAAGACAGCTGTAACTACAAGCATCAAAATTATTAATACTTTTGTATCCATGAGAAAATATATATCAACTAATTTAATCGAACAAAAATACATTAATAATTTGGTATTAGAAGATCATGAAAAAATCAAAGTATTAGAATCATCATTTGCTAAATTTGAAGAAAAACAAAAAGTTAATGAAATATATTTTAACGGTCAAATTTACGATGCCTATTCTAAAATACAGGAAATATTTAATGATGCCACTAAAGAATTAATAATTATTGATAATTATGCTGATTACACTTTACTTGATATAATTAAAAGACTAAAGATAAAAGTAACTATCATAACAAAATCTAATAATTTATTAACCAAACAGGATGTTATAAAGTATAATCAGCAATATAAAAATTTAAAAGTTATATATAACAATACCTTTCATGACCGATATTTTATTTTAGATAAAAAAATAGTCTATCACTGTGGGGCTAGTATAAATAGAATTGGGTATAAAACATTTTCAGTTACTTTAATTAATGATGATGAAATATGCCAAGCATTAATAAATAAGGTTGGTAATATGCTGATTAATAATATTTAGCAGTAATCTTTTCAAAATAATTTATCAATGCCAACTATAAGTCAAATAATTATAATTATTACAAATACTCTTGTTTCTTTCATAGATAATTGGTAAAATATTAAAGAAAGATCTAAATAAAAAAGATTAATCACATATTTAAGAAATAATTTAATTAAAAGGAGAAGAAATGCAAGAATTTATTATATCAATGATGAATCAATTTGGTTATATTGGAGTTTTTCTTTTAATAGCCATCGAGAATATTTTCCCCCCAATACCATCAGAAGTAATTTTACTTTTCGGTGGATTTATGACGACTTACAGCAAATTGAATATAGTATTAATGATTATATTTGCTACCTTAGGTTCAATAATTGGGGCGATAGTTTTATATTATATTGGTAAGATATTAAACAAAGATAGATTAAAAAAAATAATTTCTGGTAAAATAGGAAAAATATTAAGATTAAAGAATAGTGATATTGACAAAGCTGATCAGTGGTTTGACACTAAAGGAAATAAGACAGTATTCTTCTGCCGTTTTATTCCTATTGTTAGAAGTCTAATCTCAATTCCAGCTGGTATGAGCGAAATGCCAATGGGGAAATTTTTGCTATACACAACTGTCGGCTCATTAATTTGGAATACGGTTTTGATTATATTAGGTGCGATCGTTGGTGAAAACTGGACATCAATATTGAATATCTTTGATACGTATTCACATATGGTTGCCATATTATTAATTCTCATATTTGTAGTCTTCATCTACATATTTTATAAGAAAAAGAAAAAAACTAAAAATCATAATTGATATTGAGGTGATATAATGAAGATTTTAAATTTAAGTAAAATAAGTTTTGGATCCTATTTAAAAATTAATTTGATTGGAAGCCTAGGTTTTGGAATAGTATTAGGCATTATGTCTTTGGTTACATCGATAATCGATCCTAACTCGACAGTATTAAAAATTGGTGGTAAAACAATCGAAGGAATAGCTGCTGGTTTTAGTAGTTTATTATTAGTTCCAATTATGTTTATGATTATATTTGTCATTTTTACAGTGTTTTTATATTTAGGATTTATTTTAATTATGAAATTTAAAAACAGTATTAAAATTAAATTAGATGGTGATTTGACAAATAATAGTTAATTTGCTAAAATTAAATTTATTAAAACGAAGAAGAGAAATAGTAATAATACCCCTTATTTATAGTGAGTTATCGATTAGTGGAAGTTAACAATAAGGTTTTATGAACGCGTCTTGGAGTTTTAAAGCAGATCTGCTATAAAGATAAAAGAGTATAGACTTCTATAAAATAAGGTGGTACCGCGGATTTATTTCGTCCTTATATTATGGGGTCTTTTTATATTGAAAGGTGATTTTATGTATAAAAATTATATTATTAATTTGGTTAAGGAAGTAGTAGGTGACAAAAATATCGTCGTTGAAATACCACCAAAAAAAGAAATGGGCGATTACAGTGTTCCTTGTTTTAGTTTGAAAGATGACAATAATAAAAACCCGTTGGAAATTAGCCAGAAAATAAAAGATAAAATCAATGATGTAGATAAAGTATTTTCCAAAATTGATATAATGGGCCCTTATGTTAATTTTTATCTAAATTATGATAAAGCAAGTAACGTCATCAAAGAAATATTGAAAAAAGGTCAAAAATATGGTTCCTTAAATCAAGGACATAATGATGCCTTATTGATCGAACACACCTCAATTAATCCTAATGCTGAACCACATATGGGAAGATGTCGAAATAGTCTGATTGGAGATTTCTTAGCTAATCTTTATGAATTTGTTGGTTATAAAGTAGAAAGACATTATTTTATTAACGATTTGGGTAAAAAAATCGCATTATTGATTATTGGTGTTGAAAAGTATGGCTTAAAAACCAATAGTTTTAATGATATTTTAGATGTTTATGTTAAAATAAGTAATGAAGCTAAGACAGATGAAACAATAGAACAAAAAGCTTTTGACTATTTGGAACTAGTTGAATCAGGTAATCAAGAAATGATCGATAAATTTAAAGATATTACTGATAAATGTGTCGCTGGACAAATGAAAATATTTGATGAGTTAGAGATTTACTTTGATGTTTTTACTCATGAATCTGATTATGTCTATAATAATTATTTAACTAATATTTTAAATAAAATAAATGAAAAAGGTAAATTAAAGATCGACGAAAATGGAAGATACTATGTTGACTTATCAGATTATGACATTCCAACTAAAGATCCTGTTTTAGTACTAACAAGATCAAATAAAACATCTTTATATCCGATAAAAGATATAGCTTATACGATGCATAAAATGGATTTAAACAGTAACAATAATTACATTGTCTTAGGCGAAGATCAAGAAGTTTATATGAAACAAATAGCAGCAACTTTAGATATTTTAGGATATAAAGCACCTCAATTAATCAGTTATTCTTATGTTTTATTAGATGGTGATAAGATGAGTACATCCAATGGTACTTTAGTCTTGGTAACTGATTTTATCAAAGCTTTAAGAGAAAAAATTAAAAAAGAATTTGACAATAGAAATCTAGAATGCAATGAAACAACTTTAAGAATACTGACTAATGCTTGTATTAAATATACGATGCTGAATGTATCGAGAAATAAAATAGTAAATTTCAATTTTAATAATGCAACTAGTTTTGTTGGTGAGTCAGCTATTTATATTTTATATAGTATTGTTAGAATTAATTCTATTCTAAGAAATAACCAATATCAAAATGTTGAAATCAGATTAACTGATGAGTTAGAATATCAAATAATTAAAGATTTACTTGAATTTCCTAGCTTAATTAACGACTTGTTAGTAACAAATGAATCTGTTTTATTAACTAAATATATTTTTAATTTGACGCAAAAATTCTCATCATATTATGAAAAAATTAATATTAGTAATATTGCTGATGAACAAATCAAATACTCTAAATTAATGTTATTAGCAGCTATTAAATTAGTTTTGATAAATGGTTTAAATATTTTAGGCATAAAAACAATCGACAAAATGTAAGGAGTTGTTATGATGTATGATGATTATGTTGTTTTCGATATCGAAACTACAGGGTTAAATAAAGACAAAGATTTAATTATTGAAATAGGAGCTTTAAAATACAAAAACAATGTCTTAGTAGCACAATTTAATTATTTAATTAACCCACAGATAAAGTTACCAGAAGTTATCACTAAAATTACAGGAATAAAAGATATTGATTTAATCGATAAAGATACCATCGATATAGTTTTACCTAAATTTATTAATTTTATTGAAGATTTACCATTAATTGCTCATAACAATGAATTTGATTTAGGTTTTATAAATGCAAAT
>CALVKK010000012.1 GCA_944332645.1 uncultured Bacilli bacterium | reverse complement strand
TGTTTCATTTAAAATTTGTTCTTTTGTAACTCCCAACGGTTGAGGTGATAAAAATATCCCCATTGTTTCTTTATCATCTAATGGTACTTTTGTAACGTCTTGACCAGATAAATCTTGAATTAATCGCAACTGAGTCGGGTCAGAATGACCTAAGATATCTAATTTTAAAACATCCTGATCGATGGCATGATAATCAAAGTGCGTTGTTCGCCAAGAACTTGTTGGGTCATCGGCGGGATATTGAAATGGTGTGAAATCAAAAACATCCATATATCCAGGAATTACAACGATTCCACCTGGATGTTGTCCCGTCGTTCTTTTAACACCTGTACACCCCATTGCCAATCTTTCAATCTCAGCCGTTTTTTTGATAATTCCTTTATCTTCACAATAACCTTTAACAAAACCAAAAGCTGTCTTATCGGCTACTGTTCCAATGGTTCCAGCTCGGTATACATTATCTTCTCCAAATAATACTTTAGTATATTCATGTGCAGCAGCTTGGTTTAAATCCGAAAAATTTAAATCAATATCAGGTACTTTATCAGCATTAAATCCTAAAAATGTAGCAAATGGCATATCATTACCATCTTTTATCATTTTAGTTTTACATTTAGGACAATCATAGTCAGGTAAATCAAAACCTGAGGAATATGTGTTAGCTAACGGTATACCATCACGTTCAAAAACACTATGTTTGCATTCAGGACAACGATAATGAGCAGGTAACGGATTAACTTCCGTAATTCCCATCATCGTTGCTACAAAACTTGATCCTACAGATCCCCGTGAGCCAACTAAATAACCATCATCATTAGATTTTTTTACTAGTTTCTGGGCAATTAAATAAATAACATCAAACCCACCACCGATAATTCCACCCAAATTTTTTTTAAGCTTTTTTTCTAATTCTTCATCGGTTAATTCTGGCTCAGAAATTTTTAATTCTTGTCTAATTTTTTCTTTAACTGCATCAAAACCTTTTAAAATCGTTTCATGTAAAGTTTTAAAAGACTCTTCTGTAACGTTTTCTACATTATTTCTAGTTAAATCTTTCTTAATACTATCTAATATTCCATCGCCATATAATTCTTTTGCGATTCGTTCCTCTATATTATACGGTAAAGGATTACCATACCAATCCTTAGCTTTTTCATAAACCAATTCAGTAACTGTTTCTACTGAATTATCTATCTTAGGAGAAAATGGGACACCGCCTGTTTCAATTATAACTTCGACTATTTCAATCATATCAGCTATCTTATTAGGATTAGTAATAACGATCTCTTTTTTTGTTGGTTCATCTAGAAAATCAAAATTTTCTAACATTTCATCAGTTGTTCTAAGGTGTTGTGGAGGTATTTCTGTAATGTTATTCCTCGATAAAGGATGGCGACCACCACCTGGAATTTTCTGATTAACGATGATTTCTCTAAATATTTTATCCTCTTTATATAGATGATGAACATCGCCGGTTGCTACTATTAACTTACCAGAGTCTTTAGTAACTCTAATTATTTTACGTATGTGTTCCATTAATTCGCCAACTGATTGAAATTCTCCGGTTTGTAAGAGATGATTATAAACTTCTAATGGTTGTACTTCAACATAATCATAAAAATTTATTATATTAGACAATTCTTCGTCACTTTTGCTTTTTGCTTCGGAAAAAACTTCACTTTCATAGCAGCCACTACCTAAAAATAAACCTTCTCTTAATTCACTCAATACACTTCGCAAAATTCTCGGCGTTTTATAAAGATATTTAGTGTTAGCTAAAGATATTAATTTAAATAGATTTTTCAACCCAATTTTGTTTTTAACTAGAACATTGACATGGTAAGTTCGACCAAATTTATGAATTTCACTTTTGTCTATCATCTGGTTTAATTGCGAAACTTTTTCGATATTTTGACTAGATAACCTTTGCATCATTTTGTGAAAAACTAAAGCTGTTCCTTCAGCATCATAATCAGCTCGGTGATGGGCATCTTCATCCCATGGTATATCGTATCTTTTAACTAAAGCTGTCAAATTATGACGAGAATAATTACTATCTAATACTCGTGATAACTCTAAGGTATCTATAACAGTATTTTTAAATTCACCTAAATTATATTTCTGATAACACATTTCTAAAAATGAAATATCAAATTTGGCATTATGAGCTACCATGGGCAAATCTCCAAACCAAGAAATGAATCTTTGAATAGCATTTTCCTCATTATCTTTATCTTTTAACATTTCATCAGTAATATTAGTGACTTCTGTAATTTTTAGTGACAATTTGTGACCAGGATTAACTAATTCATTAAAGCGATCGATAATTTTACCATTATTAATCTTAACCGCACCAATTTCGATAATAGTATCGCCACCTCCAGCATTAAATCCGGTGGTTTCAAAATCAAAAACAACATAAATATTATCTAATAGATTAGTATCGTTTTCTCTTACGACAATATTGATACTATCATCAACCAAAGTAAATTCTGCACCGTATAATACCTTAAACTTGTCTTTCTCATCCTTACCCTTATTTAAATCACAGACAGTATGATAAAGGTCAGGAAAAGCTTGAACACTGTTGTGATCGGTAATCGCTATAGCACGATGCCCCCATTCATAAGCTTGTGCCACTAACTTAGTAGCATCTACTACTCCATCCATTTGACTCATCATCGTATGAGCATGTAATTCTACTCTCTTTTCTAAAGCGGTATCTGTTGGTCTTTCAACTTTTTTATTACTACAATTAATATCCCTAATATTCAAAACAATTTCATTTGAATATTTATCAAACTTAGTATAACCTCTAAATTTATACCACTTATTAGTTTTGATATTTTTTTTATAGAAGTCAAAATCACTTTGTTCCTTAACAAATATTTTAGCATAAATGCTATCGCTAAAATCTGTTAATTTCAAAGTAAATATTTTAAAATTATTCTTATTAGATTCAAAAATATCTATTCCAAAAACATAAGCTTCAACAGCTATATTATCTTCTTCTGTCGATAAATCACTTAATTGATGCGTAATTTTAGGAATATAACTACCCATAATTTCGATGATCTCTTTTTTTACAACCGGTATTTCCACCATTTTATCCTTGGCAATTTCTTCTCTTATTTCAATGTTTTTCGTATCATCAATTACTATCACCATTTTAATGTTATCATAACCAACTGAATTTAATAAATTGATAAGTTCTTTTTCAATCGACTGTAATTTCATTTTTTCGGCAGTGTTAGCTACTTCAATAGTAAATTCATTATCACTAATTAAAGTAATACTATTCAAAAAAATTTCTAATAGAGGATTTTCTTTTATTTTTTGATTAATTAAATACTTATAATAATCTTTTATATAATCTTTTTCCTTTTGCTCTACATTAAAAGAAACTTTAATTTTATAATTAGCAAATGCTTCTTTTAAACCTTCTAAAAGCTGTGTATAAACATCAATAGGCAACGTTTTTTTAATTTCTATATAAAAATGGTAATTTGTTTTCTCTTTGTTACCAACAATTTTATTCAAATGACCATCACTAAAAAAAGCAAACAATTCTTTATCTAATTTAGCTTGATTTAATAGTATATTTAATTTATCATGCATAATACCACCACTTTAATTTTATCAAATTTAAGACTTTTTTTAAATAGTTTAAATATAAAACATTGACAATTTATTTAGCCAATTCCTTATCTTAACATAACTTTCATTAACAGAATTTCTATTTCAAAAAAATCATATCTTAAAATATTAAAAAAGCTAATATATTCACCTCTTCATAAAAGGATATATTAGTTTTTTTAAATCATCATTATCTTCTTGATAATAATTAATTTTTTCTTTTTGTAGAGAAATATGAAAATTTTTGTCTTTCGTTATTTCGCCATCAATATTGCATATTATTGGCAAAAATGATTTGACTTGTAAATTTTTAATATGACTATATTTTACTTTCTTGCTTTTTTCATGAGTTCCTTTTAAAAGTTTAGAGAACAAATAAAGAATTTCCAATTTAGTTAATTTTTCAACTAAATAAAGATCAAATTGTCCATCATCTATGTTGGCATGTGGCGCTAATTTAATGCCATTACCATAATATGAACCGTTACAAATAGATAAAATGGTTATATCTTTTTGTTCATCTTCTAAAATGATTGAAGGAGATTTAAACTTTGGAAAAGTCTTAATTATTCCTTTGGGATATACATGTTTAGATCCACCATTTTTATTTAGTTGATTAACTTTATTTGCTACTTCAGCATCGATGCCAAAAGAAACAATATTAATGAAATAACGATCATTAACTTTACCTAGGTCAATGTCTTTTGTTTGTAAATCGATGTTGCGAATAAAATCATTCCCGCTACCACAAGGAATAATTCCTAAATAAGCTCGTCCTCCAGACAATCCATTTATAACATCATTTAAAGTACCATCCCCACCAACGCTATAAATGACAGCATTTTCATTCTTATAATATTTAGCAACATTGATAGTACTTATATTGTCATCAGTATGAATGATAATTACATCATCATCTAAATAAAATACATCGTGAATATACGAACTAATATTAACAGCTTGGCCATGACCAGCTTTACTATTTACAATAAAAATCCTTTTCATTTTTCCCCCTAAAAATAATTAATTTTTTAAACTAATGAAAACAAATCGATCTTTGTTTTGCAAATCTTTTTCAATAACCACATCACAGTTTAAAAATCGATGGGCTAAAGATGCGATTTTTTCTGCTTGACTACATCCAATCTCAAAAATAATCAAACCATCTTTTTTAAGATATTTTTTGCAATTTGACAGTATTTTTTCATAATAGTATAATCCATCGTTATCAGCATATAAAGCTATATGTGGCTCATTATCTTTGACAATTTTCATTATTTCTTCACCATAAGCGATATATGGAGGATTACTTATTATAACATCATACTTTTTACTTAATGGTTTTAACATATCTCCAAAATAAAATTCAATATTTACATGATTGTTATTAGCGTTTTTTTTTGCGACTTCTAATGCGCTAGCCGAAATGTCAACTGCATCAACATGACAGTCTAAATTCTTGGCCAAAGTTATCGCTATACAGCCACTACCTGTCCCTAGATCTACTATATCAAGATTATGTTTATTTTTTAATCTTTTAATTACCAGATCTACTAATTCTTCTGTTTCAAAACGCGGTATCAAAACACTTTCGTTTACTTCAATAATATTACCGTAAAAATCAACATTACCAACAATATATTGAACAGGTATTCCTAATTTGTATTTTTTTATTCCATCGTCCAATTTATCTTTAGGCAAATATTTTTGTAAATATTCAAGTTCTGTCAATTCATTCGCCTCTTAATTTTCGGTTTTGATCTTCGATAATCAAAGCATCAATAACTTTATCTATATCCCCTTGCATGACTCGATCTAATGTATTTAAGGTAAAGCCTATTCTATGATCAGTCACCCTATTTTGTGGATAATTATATGTTCTAATTTTTTCTGAACGATCACCTGTTCCAATTTTACTTCTTCTTTCTTCACCTAATTCTTTTTCTCTTTCTTGCATTTTTAAATCATAAAGACGTGTTTGTAATATTTTAATAGCTTTTTCTTTGTTTTTTATTTGACTTCTTTCTGTTTGCGAATAAACAACAATTCCCGTCGGAATGTGAGTAAGCCTTACTGCCGAATCAGTTGTATTAACACCTTGTCCGCCACAACCACTACTTCTTGTGATATCAATTCTTACATCATTCATATCTAAATCACAGTCGAGTTCTTCTGCTTCTGGCATAACCAAAACGGTAGCTGTTGAAGTATGAACCCGACCTTGTGTTTCTGTAACAGGTACTCTTTGAACTCGATGAGCTCCTGATTCATACTTCAATTTTGAATAAACATTTTCTCCTCTTACAATAAAACTAATTAAAGAATAGCCACCTGCTTCTGATTTTTCTTCTTCGACAATTTCTATTTTCCAACCATTTCTTTCGGCTAATTTTTTATACATATCAAATAAATCACCAGCGAAGATATTTCCTTCGTCTCCACCAGCAGCTCCTCTTATTTCAACAACAACATCTTTTCCATCATTGGGATCTTTGGGTAACAACATAATTTCTATATCTTTTGTTAATTGTTCTAGCTTGGTTTGATTAGTTTCTAACTCTTCCCTGGCAAATTCGCCAAGTTCTGGATCTTTAATTAGTTCCTTTGCCTCTTCAATATTAGACACTAATTTCTTATACTCCTGATATGAATCATAAGCTTCTTGTAAATTAGCCTGTTCCTTTGATAATGCAGTAGTTTTCTTTATATCCGAAACAATTTCAGGATTTGTTAATTCTCGATTAATCTCGTTATATCTTTCTTCGATTGTCTTTAACCTTTCAATCATAATTTCACCCATTTCTCAATATAAGATTATACTATATTGTTTTATAAAATTCAAATAATTGTATTATTTAAAACCACTATAATTAGTAAAATAGACATTGTTAAAATGTTATCACTTAATATATTACTAAAATTTAAAATCAAAATATATATTAATACATATTAATATATATTATAATTCAACTAACTCCATACATCGAACCATAAACTTTAAATACAATTTTACACAAACGTAGTAATAATATTACTGAAAAAGTTTAAAAATTGTCAAATTAGTAATAATTTGACAATTTATCATATTTGCATCAATGTTAATACTCTTGTTAAAACTACCTTACACATATAAGTTAATATAATTAATTATTACCACTGCAGCATATATTATTGAAATAAATCCAATAATAGTACCGGCTATTGCTAAACCTTTTCCTTTTTCTTGTTTATTACTAATTTGCACTAAACCAATAACTGATAAAATCAATGATATTAAACCTACTAGTCCCCATAAATTAATAATTAAAGAAACTATACTTGTAACAAAACCGGCTACTGCTAATGAATTAGTTTTATTAGTTTCATCAACAATGTTTTGATTGTTCAATGCAACTCCACAATTAACACAAATTACAGCATTTTCGTTTACTTCTTTCCCACAATTTGGACAGAACTTCGACATTATAATCACTCCTTCTGTACTAATTATAACATAAATTATTAAAAATTACACTTTTTTATTTTGAATATTGATTTATTATTCCCATAAATTCAGCAGTTATTTGTTTTAATCTTGCATTACTGTTCGCTTCAAATCTTGCACTTATAATAGGTCCAGTATTTGAATATCTTATCAAAGCCCAACCATCTTCAAATTCAATCCTAACACCATCAATATCATTGAATTTATAATTTTTACTGATAGCATAATTTTTTATTTCTTCTACTGCTTTGTATTTGTTTTCTTCAGTTGTGTTTATTTTTAATTCATCGGTAGAGTAATATTTGTTAATATCATTGTATAATTCGGACATTTTTTTATCAGTATTAGATAATACTTCTACCATTCTAAGGCCAGCATATAAGCCGTCATCAAAGCCATAAAAACGATCACCAAACCACATATGCCCTGAATATTCACCGGCAAATTCTAAATTTAATTCATGAAATTTACGGTACATATATGAGTTCCCAGTACGATACATAATATGGTCAATATTTAATTTGTCTAACTCATCAGTTAGCGATTTTGAACACTTAACATCATATAAAGCTTTCCTATTTTTTAATTTATCGTTCAAATAACGATACATAACAATCATAAAAACATCAGAATTAACAGCATTTCCTTTTTCGTTAATAACTCTAACTCGATCACCATCAGCATCTAAAGCAATTCCAATATCATAACCTAATTCTACTACTCGTTTTTGAAGATCAATTAAATTCTCACTGACGGAAGGATCGGGATGATGATTAGGAAAAGTTGAATCACTATCACAATATAATAGGTCATAATTTATATTCAATTTATCTAATATATTCTTAATAATGATTGATACTGTTCCATTACCACAATCAAAAACAGCTTTAATGTTTTTGTTAATTTTTAGATTATTAACGATTAGATCAATATATTCATTTTTAATATCATAAGTATTTAGCTTACCAATTCCAGTAGTAAATTCTCCTTTGTTAGTAAAATCTCTAAACGCCATTATTTCGCTTCCCGCTGCATTGCCCTTATCATCAAAGGAAATTTTAAATCCATTATGATTACTTGGGTTATGCGAAGCTGTAATCATAATGGCAGACCATTTGTTTAAATGTTGTCTAGCAAAATAAAACATCGGTGTTGTAACTAACCCTAAACTAGTTACATCAACACCACTTTCTAATAAACCCTTAATTAAATTGTCAGCTAAAACAGGCGAAGATAATCTATTATCATAGCCTACTAATACTTCCTGTTTGCCATGTAATTTCACGTAGCTGCCGAAACTTTTGCCTAAAATATAAGCAGTTTCTACAGTTATTTGTTCTTCATATATTCCTCTTATATCATAAGCTCTAAAAATTGTTTGATCGATCATTAAACACCTTCTATCTACATATTACATTGATAATTTTAGGTCCAAAAATTATTATTCCTACAACAACTGCAACGATTGCCACCACTAATACAGCTCCAGCAGAAGTGTCTTTAGCCAATTTAGCTTTAGGATTGATTTCTGGCTTACAGATATCAATCGCAGTTTCAATAGCTGTATTCATAAGTTCCAAAGTAATGACAAACCCAAATAATAAAATACAGATTAACCATTCTGTTATACTGATTTTAAATATAAACCCGCATATAATGACTAATAACATGATAAAGACATGAATAGCTAAATTTCTTTCAGTTAACAGATTGACTTTAATTCCTTGAAAAGCATAATGAAAACTTTTTAATAATGACGGTTTGGATTTTTTAAATTTTTGTTTTATCATATACTTAACACCCTAGTACGATTATACAAAAAAAATTAAAATTATGCAACAAAAAAGCATCATTGTTAGATGCTAATCTTGGATTTGAACGTATTTTCTTTCAGAGATTTCTTTTTGTTCTTTTTTAGGAATTTCAAGACTTAAAGAACCATTTTTAAATGAAGCCTTAATATCATCTACTTCAATATTATCGCCTACATAAAAACTTCTTGAACATTCACCAAAATATCTTTCGCGTCTAATAAATCTGCCTTTTTCTTTTTCTTCTTCATCTTTACTCATTTTAGCGTTTATTGTTAGATATCCATCATCGATTGATATTTTAATATCATCTTTATTATATCCTGGCAAATCAACCATAATTGAATAATTATCTTTATGCTCTTTAATATCCGTCTTCATTATTTTGTTTTCAGCATAATCTAAATCGCCAAAAATATCATCTAACAAATTAAAATCATTCTTTCTTGGTAACATCATCATATATATCATCTTCCTTTCTCAATGTGTTATACAATTAGGATAGCACCAATATGAATAATTATACGTAAGATTTTTCCTTACATTATAATTATAATACAGTAAATTAGCATTGTCAAGGCTTGAGTGCTAATCACAAAATTTACCACATTGCACCTTTAACGAGTTACATTTATATTATCAATTATTTTAAATCCATAACTAAACGATTAAATATTAAATTATTTGTTTAGTATATATATTGCTAAGTTTAAATATGATGCAAACAAAACCCAAATTAAATAAGGTATTTGAAGTAACCCAGCCGACTTATTTTTGTTGTAAAAATAATAAATCATGACAACTACCAAACTATCTAATAATAATATCCATAAAAACGAAAATAATTGTAATTTTAATGTAAAAAACAATATTGACCATAATGCATTAACAGCTAACTGTAAATAATAAATAAATTTTATTTTGGAATCATCTAACCCCTTACTTTTTAAAATACCATAAGAATTTCCCATCAAAACATATAAAACTGTCCATACAATTGGAAATAATATACTTGGCGGGGAAAGAAACGGCTTAACTAAGGAATTATAATCGATAGATTTAGAAGTAATTAATCCAATAATTCCACCCACAATAACAGGAACTAATATCGATTTTATGTATATTTTACTCTTTGTCATTAACAATACCTCCTTATATTATTTTATTGATATTTTTTTAGATATGCATTCCTTATTTTGTATATAATTTTAAAAATCATTTAAAATATAAATAGAAGGAGAAATAATTATGAATAACAAAAATGAAATTAATGTTTTAGATGAATTAAATAAAGGTGTCTGCATGGGCATGGATGCTATTCATTATATTTTAGAAAAAGTAGATAATGAAGCATTGAAAAAGGAACTGGATTGTCAATACCAAGAATACAAAAAAATAACAGAGGAAATCAAGAGGTTATATCCTGAATATAACAATAGTAAAGATGAGCCACATAAAACAAATGCTGTTAATAAAGCGATGACCTGGTATGGAATAGAAATGAAAACAATATTAGATAGCAGCACTTCTAAGATATCTGAGTTACTATTACAAGGGACAAATATGGGTATTATTGAAGGCAGAAAATTATTAAATCATAAAAACACAGACGAAAATGTGCATAGTCTGGTTCAAAAATATGTTAGTATGCAAGAAAAAGCAGTAGAAAAACTTAAACAATTTTTATAATTGTTTTTTTGTGATTATATTTATCCCATATATAACACTTTTATCACATACTAGATTATACAAATTATTGTTAATAAAAATTAAAGTACTCTAAAAGCGGAAATCTTTTTAACATTATTCTTTTACACCAAAAATGGAGCCTTGCGGCTCCTTCAGGGGGTTTGGTTGAGTCAACTCACATCATATTACAGTAAGAGACTCAAGCGTGAATACCACGCAATTATAATTATAAACAAGAAGTGACTAATTGTCAAGATATTTAACCTTATATTAATCTAAACAATTTAAATCCTTAACAATATCATCATATATATACTTATATTCAATGCCATAATTTTTCAAGAACTGTAAGCTATCATCTTTAGCCTTAACTACCAGATCATAATCTTTTCTTAAATTAGCTAATTTAAATTGCATATCACCACTTTGTCTTGTTCCAAACATATCGCCACTACCTCTTAATTTAAAATCCGCTTCACTAATAGAAAAACCATCACTAGTTTTAGTTAAAATGTTTAATCTTTCTGCTTCAGTATTACTAATCATAATAAAATATGACTGTAAATCATTTCTTCCAACTCGACCTCGCAATTGATGAAGAGCTGATAAACCAAATCGATAACTGTCAAACACAACCATCATAGTCGCATTGGGAACATCCACACCAACTTCGATAACAGTTGTACTGATTAAAATATTAATCTCATTGTTTTTAAATTTCATCATAACTTCTTCTTTTTCTTGATTAGATAACTTACCGTGCATCATACCAACTGTAAAGTATCTACCGAAAGCTAAATTCATTTTATCTCGCAATTTTGTTACGTTTTCTAATTCTATTTTATCGCTTTCTTCAATTAAAGGTGCGATAACATAAATTTGATGTCCTTTTTTTAATTGTTCTAACATCATGGATAAAACAGCTGTTATATCTTGCTCTTTTTTCAAATACGTAATAACTTCTTTTCGTCCAACAGGCTTAGTTTTAATGCTTGATATATCCATATCACCAAATAAAGTTATTGCATAAGTCCTAGGTATTGGCGTTGCACTCATGTATAAAACGTCCGGCATAACTGCCTTGTTTTTCAAATTACTTCTTTGATTAACCCCAAAACGATGTTGCTCATCAGTAATCACCAAGCCTAGATTTTTATACTTCACCCCTTCACTGATTAAAGCATGCGTACCAATAACTATGTTGATACTACCATCTTCCAAACCATTGTATATTTCCTTTTTTTCTTTGACTTTTAACTTCCCTGTCAATAGACCAACTCTAACATTAGGAAACAAATTACTAATATTGCGATAGTGCTGCTTAGCTAGTATTTCTGTAGGTGCCATTAAAGCCCCTTGATAACCAGCTAGATAATTAATGTATAATGCAATAAATGCAACTATCGTCTTACCGCTTCCAACATCGCCTTGCAACAAACGATTCATCCTTCGATTGCTAGTTAAGTCATCATATATTTCTTCGACGCATTTTAATTGATCAGTAGTCAACCTAAAAGGTAACTTGTCAATAAATTGCTCTATCTTTTCCCTTTCAACCTTTCTTGTCAAACCTTCTTGAATTTTTTTAGTTTTAAGATAATTTATTTTAGTCATAAATACAAATAACTCTTCATATTTTAATCTGTTAACTGCTTGCTTTAGCATTTCGTAGTTATGAGGATTATGAATTTCTCTAATACAAACATCTTTATCTTTAAAGCCATACTTTAAAGATAAATATCTGGGAACATAATCTACTATATTAACATCGACTAGATTGATTAAATGGTTAATTTGCAAACTATTAATTCCTGTTGTAACATGATATATTGGCTCTATTTTAATCATATTACCTAACAAAGAAAATTTAAGTTCACTACAAACAACTACATTGTTTTTTTTATCATATTTACCAATCACAGTCATTTTTGTGCCAATAATTATTTTATTTTTCAAAAAACCGCGATTAAAAATTACAACATTAAGTAACATATTATTAGTATTCAACTTAAATGTCATTTTATCTTTATGATTTTTTAAGTATAGAACCACTGCATTGGTTTCAACTGTTCCATCGATTATTATTTGTTCATTTTGACCAAGTGTATTAATATCACTTCTTTTAATAAAATTATAGCGAAAGGGATAATAAGTCAACAAATCATAGGTATTGTTGATACCTAATCTTCCCAAAATATTAAGTGTTTTGGGGCCTATTCCTTTTATTTGCTCTAATTCCATACTTTCACCTTCCTAAATTATATCAAACATATTTTTGTTTGTCTATATTGTTCAAAACAAAATTTAAAACTTATTTCAAACTCCTTACTTTATAAAAATTTTTCTATTGTTCCCTTTATTAGTTATATACAAAAAAAGGAACTAAATTCCTTTTTAAAAAACTAAATAATTATATTTTTAAATACTTTCTAACAGCACGCCAAGATCCGAACATTCCAACCAAAATACCTATTCCCATTAAGACCAATGATACAAAATAAGTGAAAGGTAATGGTACTATTAACCGAATAAACGGCGAAACAATCTGACCATTGTAAAAACTATATAATGCATCATAACCAATTATTGTAGCCAAGATAGGAATAATCGATCCTAATAATCCTAAAAACAATCCTTCAAAAATAAATGGAATTTTTATATTAATATTAGATGCACCAACCAATCGCATAATTTCAATCTCTCTTTTTCGGGAAAAAATTGTAATTTTAATAGTATTTGAAATTAGAAATGCTGTAACAATAACAAGTGCTATTACTACTCCATAACTAATTCTTTTTACCACATCAAATACTGATACTAATTGATCAACCATTCCTTCACCATATTTAACATCTTTCACATTTTCAATTTGCTGAATTTGTTTGGCCACTTCTTCAATTTTATTAATATCGGTTACTTTTATTTGGAAAGAATCTAACAACGGATTATTATCACGATCGGTATACTTGTCTAAAAGACTATTAAAGTCGCTACTTTCCTCCATCATTTCTTCAGCAGTTGTCATTTTATCCTTGAAGACAAATGTTTCTACATAATTAATAACATTAATTTCATCTTTTATATCTTCTATTCTTTCCAGAGTAACATCTCTATCTAAAAAAGCTACTATGGTCATATCTTTTTCAACATTTTTTGCAAAATTATTAACATTAAACGATAATATGATAGCAATCGAAACAACAAGTAAGGTGATTATAATACACGCAATGGAAGCCAAAGAAAGAGAAAAATTACGAAATACGCTTTTAAAGGCATCACGAATATTACGCCCTAAAACTCTAAATGTTTTCATGCACATATTCTCCTTCCTTATAGTCTTTAACAATTCTTCCCGAATCTAACAAAATGACTCTTTTCTTTAATTTATTAACGATCTCTGTATCATGAGTAACCATAATGATCGTGGTTCCTAATTTATTAATTTCTTCAAGAACCTTCATTATTTCCATGCTTGTTCTTTCATCAAGGTTACCAGTTGGTTCATCACAAATCAAAAGCTTAGGTCCATTTACGATTGCTCTAGCTATTGCAACTCTTTGTTGTTCTCCTCCCGATAGTTGATTTGGATAGTTCTTGGCTTTATGCTTTAAACCAACCAACTCTAATGCCTTTAAAACTTTCTCGTGAATTTCTGAATTAGGTAAACCAAAAATTTCTAAGGCAAAAGCAACATTTTCATATACTGTAGACTTAGGTAAGAGTTTAAAATCTTGAAACACCACACCAATTTTTCTTCTTATTTTGTATACATTTCTATTTTTTAATTTACTTACATTAATTCCACCTATATTAATCGTACCACTTGTTGGCTTCTCCTCACGATATAACATTTTTATTAAAGTAGATTTCCCACAACCAGTAGCACCGATTACAAAGACAAATTCACCTTTTTCTATTGTTAAATTCAAATCATATATTGCCGTAACACCAGTTTTATATGTCTTTTCAACATTAATCATCTTAATTAAATTCATTTATATCCCATTCTCCTTACTTATTTCCTATAACCTCATAAACATCTGAAACCATTATTAATGCCTTAGAATCGATATTTAATATTCCTTGTTTTACTGCAAAATATTCCCTAGTTGGTACCACACACATTATTACTTTGATTACATTTCCTGTATATCCACCACGACCATCTAAAATTGTAACGCCGTGACTTAATTTGCTTAATAAGAACCGTTTTACATCCGTTTCATTCTCAGTAATTATCTCAAATGTTTTAGATTGTGAAATACCAATCATCACCTTATCAATAACAATACTCGTTAAATAAACGACTATTATAGAGTATATAACTGTCGGTAGTCCAAAAACCAAAAAACCCAGAAAAATAATAATAGTATTAGTTAAAATGTTACAAGTTCCCATAGGTCTTTTTAGTAATTTATTCAAAAGCAAACTTATTATGTCCGATCCTCCTGTAGAATAGCCAACTTTATAAGCTAATCCTGAACCAAAACCACTTAATAATCCACCACAAAACACTAAAACTATTTTTTCAATGTTAGAGATATCCACATAAACAGTCAAATAAGAAGTTGCTTCAACTAATAAAGGATATAATATAGATGCAATTACAGCTTTCTTGGTTGTTTCAATACCTAAAATAGCAAAACTAAAAATCAAAACTATAGCATAACTAATCAGTAAAAATAAAGATGGCCTTATTCCAAATAAACTATTAGCAATAACTGATAATCCACTAAAACCTACAGCAATATTATTAGGAAATAAGAATAAATTAAATGCTAAAGCAGAAATGGTACAACCAATTAATAACAGCGCAAAATCAACCAATCCACTTCTTTTCTTTGCTAAAACTGATGTAGTCTTATCTTTATTCAACAACATATTACCTAATTCCTTTCAATCCACTATTAATGAATAAATTAATATCTCCATCTAATACTTTGTCCACATTACTTGTTTCAACATTAGTGCGCAAATCTTTAACTAAAGAGTATGGATGCATAACATAGTTTCTAATCTGTGAACCAAAATTAATATCTGCTTGTTGCCCTTTTAATATTTTCATTTCTTTTTCTTTTTTTTCCATCTCTAATTGATACAATTTATTCTTTAAAATTTCCATTGCTTTTTCTTTGTTCTGAATTTGACTACGTTCATTTTGACACGTAACAACAATCTTAGTAGGTATATGAGTAATTCGAACGGCAGAATCAGTGGTGTTAACACCCTGTCCCCCAGCACCTGTACTTCGATAAACATCAACTCTAATGTCATTCGGTTTTATTTCAATATTGATATTATCATCATCAATATAAGGCATCACATCTACTGAAGCAAATGAAGTATGACGTCTTGCATTAGAATCGAATGGAGAAATTCTAACCAAACGATGCACACCCTTTTCATTTTTTAAATAACCATAAGCATTTATTCCATGAACAATCATAGCTACACTTTTAATACCAACTTCTTCACCTTTTTGCTCATCAATAATTTCGTATTTATAACCACTTTTTTCACACCATCTTGTATACATTCGATACAACATATTAGCCCAATCGCAGCTTTCAGTGCCACCAGCCCCAGGGTGAATTTCCAACACAGCATCAAAGCGATCATAAGGACCGTTTAGCAACGCAAAAATTTCTAAATCATTTAACTCAGTCTTAATAATTTCAACATCATTATTGATTATTTCATTCATTTCTTCATCATTAAAATTAAGCATTGCTAAATTAGAATCTATTTTTTTTTCTAATTTTTCAATTTTATCAACTATTTTCTTTAAAGAATTTAGTTTGTCAATCACTATAGTAGAATGATTAGAATCGTTCCAAAAATCAGCACTATTCATCTCCTGCTCCAATTCTTCTATTTCTAGTTTTTTACGTTCTACTTCAAAGTAACCTCCCTAATTCAGAAAGTTTATTATGATAACAACTATAAATATTGGTTAGTTCACTATATTCCATCTTTACCACCCTATTAATAATTTTATCATTTTTTTCTGTTAATGTAAAATATTTTTCGCTCTGAATAATTTTTTACATAATCATTGTAGTGCTTATACAAATAAAGTGTCTTCAAAAAACAAAGACACTCTAAATTTAGATTTTCTTGATGATAAAATATTTGCATTCATAAGCACAAATATCTTTGATATAATCATCAATTTTACTATAATCATTGATACTGTTAAATAATTTATTATTTTTATTACAAAAACCTTTTAATCGTAACTTGTTATATGCCCAATCGCCTAAAATATAATCATAATCTTTAAAATAATCAGTATATTTATTAGTTAATTCTGTTAAATCAAAACCATTTTTATATTCTTTTTCTAAAACATATTCTACGTCGTCTAAAATAATTTTTTTCATATCAATAATCCTTTCCAAAGGCGCTAGAAACTTCACGGTATTTAGTCAAACTCGATCCGCCATTCCAAGTCATAAAACCGCCAGTTAATCCAGCATCATATAACCCACTAATCTCTTTGCTTACCATGTCTGGGCCATAATGTGTGGCAGGATTCTTACTAGTATCATAAACTTGTATCCAAGTTCGAACGATAGCTGGTGTTGGAATTTCTTTTTGTCTTTCCATAACGAATTCATTCCCCCACAAATATAATAAATCATAAGGAATGGTCCAAACAGGTGTCGTAAAACCATACTCAGTAGCAGTAAAATGGTCTGGATATGGCATACCACTTATAACATCAGCAATGTTACTAATAGCTGCCCAATACTGTCCATAAGCCGTAACATAAGTATGCGCTGACTCTCCAAAGACATCAATCGATACATAGGCATCATATTTATGGATTTCATCGCAAGCATACATAATAAATCGTTGAATAGCTTGGGCTTTTTCTTCATTGTAGGTATTATTATAACTAATTCGACCAGATGTTTCTAATGAACCGACTCGATCAGGAAATCGCACATAGTCAAACTGAATTTCATTAAATCCCATTTCTTTCACAGATTCAATAGCTAAAGCAACATTAAACTCCCAAACATGACGATTATAAGCGCTAGGCCAATATGAGCTATCATGATTATATGAGTTTCCAGTTTGTGTATCTATAATAGTATTTTCTGGATGATCTTTAGAATAATAGCTATCTTTAAAAACTGTAATTC
>CALVKK010000011.1 GCA_944332645.1 uncultured Bacilli bacterium | reverse complement strand
TGTTTTGTTGTTTTTTTGGCTCAAAGTATATAATATTTATCATATCACAGTTTGTTCCTTGTCCAAATCTTCTAATTTAACAACCGGTAAAACAACATTTTCTTCTTTGCATAAATCCTTAAATGTCTCTCTAAATTGATCTAATTCTTTAATAATACTATCAGGATAAATCTTACGACTACTTTTGATAGCATTGTAAAAATCTACCACATCAACTTCCGTTTTATTATTATATAAAGCATTAGAAAATGCTTGTGATAAAACTGATAAGGCCACATCTGGATACATTGCGGCTATTCCATAAACTCTTTTAAATTCCGTAGTAGCACTGACAACCGCCTTAACCAACAACTCAGTGACATATGAATTATACTTCATTTTAACACCCGTTTGTTTTTCAATTTTAGGAATTGTACCCATCAGTATTTTCACAGTTACGTCAGCAGTTGGTTCTAAAACATCAATTTTTTCAAATCTTCGTAAAAAAGCGCGATCTTTTAAAATATAGTTTTGATATTCAACAGAAGTAGTCGCACCAATAATTTTAATGTCACCACGATCAAGACCTGATTTTAAAATGTTAGCCAAATCCATAGGACCAGCACTCTTATCACCGATGAGCATGTGAATTTCGTCGATAAACAAAATCGTCTTTTCAGCTCTTTTTAATTCTTCAATTAACTGGTTAGCAACTAATACCTCCCGGTTATCGACAGTCATCGTTCCTAACAAAGTTGGTGCATTTAATCTAATAATACGATATCCTCTTAAAGCGTTAGGTATCTCATTTTTTTGAATTAAATAAGCGATCCCTTCGACAATTGCTGTTTTACCAATCCCTGGTTTACCCACTAATAAAGCCGATTTCTCTGGTGTCAAAAGAATAACTATAGCTCTTTTGATTTCGTCTTCACGAGCAATAGCAGGATTAGTAATATACATTTTTTTAGTTAGATCATCTCCATAAGTTTCAATAACGCTGTACATATTACACACCAATATATCCGTGCTTTTCTAAGCTCGAAATTACTTTATCATAATTAGCCGCACCAATGATTCGATCATAAGTCGAGGTTTCTTCACCTTCACTTATAAATATAGTGGTAGGAGTAGAATTTACGACAAATTTACTATATATTTTTGCATAATCTTCATTGCTTAAAGCATTTAAGTTGACATAAAAAATTTCAACATTCGTATCTTTCATTACTTCTTGCATCGTCTTTTCATAGCTAGCACAAGCTGAGCAAGTATCAGAACCAATTAATAAAACAAAACTATCTTTGTTGTTTAACTTGTTTTCAAGATCTATATAACTTAATTCAGTATATTCTTTCTTTCCACACCCAACTAATAATAGCAACGATAAGGCACATATCAATACTTTTTTCATAACATCATCTCCGTTATAATTATACAATATCTAAAAAAAAAAAAAAAGACTTAATTATCTTTTTTTATCATAAGTTATTATCTGATCAGATAATAAATATATTTGATTGTTTCTGATTAAATCGTTTATATTCATGCCTAATTCATCGACTAATTCAGTTATTGTTTGGTTTTCTTTGGTAATATATATACCTTTATTTTCCTTTGGAATTAATAATTTCTGTTTAGGATAAATATAAGAATTTTGTTCTAGACCGTTTAATCTTTCTATAATATCAACAGTTGTTCCATATTTTTTAGCTATCTGGTATAAATTATCGCCAGATACAACTTCATACGTTATATAGTCTTGATTTTGATTAGGCACGATTATTAATTGTCCTTTACTAACATTATCTAATTTACCATTTAATTCAATTAATTTTGACAATGATACTCCAAGTGAATTGGCAATGCCAGATAATGTATCATTTTCTTCAACCTCATATATACTATACATAAAACACCTCATTAAATTATATTCAAACAAGTCAAAATGAGTACTATGAAATATGTTTAAAAATAAATAAAAAAAACGTTATACTAACGCTGTTTTTATCTCTACTACGTTTTTAGCCTGTAACCCTTTATCAGTTTGGACTAGCTCAAACTCTACATATTGTCCTTCAACCAAAGTTTTATAGCCTTGTGATAAAATTGATGAGTAATGAACGAATATGTCTTCATTTTCTTTGTATTCAATAAAACCGAATCCCTTTTCGTTATTGAACCACTTAACTTTTCCTTTCATATGTTCAAATCTCCCTTCTAGTAATTCTCTTACAATATTATTATAAGATGTCACTAAAGCAAATTCAAGAAAATTAGTAGTTCAAAAATCGACAAATTTCGACAATGATCTAAACTAATTATTAAAGTTATCAAGATGGAACTTTTTCTTTAACAATGGATACATTTTTTGCTTGCAAACCTTTATCAGTTTCAACTATTTCATAATTTACTATATCCCCTTCTTTCAAAGTTTTATAACCTTTTGAAATAATAGATGAATAGTGAACAAAGATATCTTTATCTTTCTGATATTCGATGAAACCAAAACCCTTAGCGTCATTAAACCATTTAACTATTCCTTGCATGTTGTCTCCCTTCTATAGAAAATGATAATTTTAATAATAACACTATAAAAACAATTTTAATACAGTTTTGTTTAAAAGTAGTTTTTATATACTCGAATTTTTACATATAAGCAACAGGTTATTTATTAATTTTTATACAATCAAATGATTAAACATTTCAAACAGATTTGAATCTTTTTTTCCTGTTGCATGCTATTCTATATTGGAAGGTAGGCAGTATGAAAACAAAAATAATTAATAGTTCAATAAATTTAATCAAAAAAAATGGAAATTATAGTGAAGAAAAATTAGCGGAAATAAAATATGGTTTAGAAGGTGTATATTTAACTATTTCTAAATTGATAATTATTGGCTTGATAGCTTATATTTTAGGTATTTTTAAGGAAGTAATAATCTTCTTAGCCCTATATAATGTTATCAGAACTACTTCGTTTGGACTACACGCTACTAAAAGTTGGATATGTTTATTATCTTCTTCAATTATATTTATTATCTTTCCTCTTATTTGCAAATACTTATTTATAACAGATTATTTAAAAATGATAGTGGGTCTTATATTAATTTTATTAATATATAAAAATGCCCCCGCTGATACACACAAACGACCGATTATTAATCCCAAAAGGAGATTATTTTTCAAATATACATCAACTTTTATCGCAATCATTTTTGTGTATTGTGCACTTCTCATAAATAATAATTTTTTAAGTAATTGTTTCATTTTATCACTACTGGTGCAATCTTTTATGACTTCACCCACTATTTATAAAATATTTAAACTACCATATAACAATTATTTAGTTTATTTAAAAAATAATGATATTTAAATACATCTTGTATTTGAATATAAAAGAGTAAAGGAGGTTAGTAATTATGTCATTTATCGCATCTATATTAGCTGCATTTGGTTCATTAACTGCTGGCTTTGGTAGTAACGCATGTTACTTTGTTTTTATCGATGAACCTGAATGTCCAAAAAGTTTAATTAAATAAAAAATGTAGATTTTCTACATTTTTATTTTTAATTTTTGTGTAAAGATATTATTGACAACGATTGTTTCTAATTCTAAACGATCGTTTTTATTGATTATCCGTTCAACTAAAGATAGCCCATAACCACGACCCTTTCCCTTTGATGTATAGCCTTTTTCTGTTAAACGGTTAATTTCAACGTTTCCAAAAAATATGTTTGAAATTTCAATAGTAAAGTATTCATCAATATACATAGACACCAAAATTTCTCGTTCCTTCTTCTTAGCTTTGATAACTTCTTCGATTGCATTATCTAAAAACACTCCGACAATACGACATATATCATAATTAATTGTCTTAAATTCATCAGTAAAATCAATACCGATTAGTTTTTTTGATATATTTAAATTGATTTGAATATTTTTGTCTTTCATTATCAACATTTTTTGATAAACCAATCCTTGTAGTCCTCCTGCAGGAATTCTTTTTGTTTTGGTATATAAAACTTCATCATCTTCTCTTTTTTCTTTCACTATTTCGTCGATAAATTCTATAACTTTTTTATTACCTTTATTAAGCATTCCTTTTATAGTCAATAATTGATTTTTATTTTCATGATTACTAATTCTTTGATGATCAAGCATTTTTTCATACTCATTTAAATTATTAATTAAAATTTTATTTTCTTCTTTGAACTTGATATTTTCATTTTGTTCATGCATAGCATAAAACAAAATAAATGTGTATGTCACTACTAAAATAATATTTATTACAAATACTTTTTGAAAATCAATTTCTAGAAAATTAGATACGTATAAAAAATTCATTGAAATGATAATAATCAAAATATACACACTTAATCTTTTTATATTTATTTTATAAGTTATTTTTAAAAAGAATTTGTATAATAACTTGATACGTGGGCAAATTAAAATAAGCGCTACTGATGATAAACTAATTAACACTACGAAAAACAAATTTCCTAAAAAGTCATTACTAATCTTACTAGCATCAATGTGGAAAACAAAAACCAAGATGATTGTCAATAATATTTCAACAAAGAAAAATAATAATTGCTCAAAAACAGAACTAGTTATAGTTTCCCTTAAACTCTTTCGAAATAAATAATAATTACCGATACAGACTGTAATAGTCATCAAAGTGAATCTAATTAAACTATCCACATATTCAAAACAAATAATTGCCGTAAAAACGAATAATGCTAAAGTAATATATAGTTTATAATCTTTATAGTTTAACTTCCGTTCCAACAAAATGGCAATTACATAAATAACAGAAAAAGAATTAATTGGGCATTGAATAATATGATGTTGAAGGACTTCTAAACTCATCCAACACTAATCTCCTTTTTGAAACCATCAGAAACTAGATTTATTGTGTCACCATTATCAAATAATATAATTTTACTTCTCTTATCAAATTTTACAATTCTAGCCTCATTAACTAAACAGGCACGATGACTTTGAACTAATGATCCCATACTTAATTCTTTTAATTCAGTCAAAGTTTTACTTACTTTGTAAGTCCTATCGGAAGTCTTAATTAAACATTTTCTATCAATATTATCATGGGTAATATATAAGATATCTTTGATTGGTATAATATATATTGAATTATTATCAGTGAATCGAATCGCGTTCTTTTTGCCAATAAAATTTAAGGATTTAACGATGGCATCTTTAATCTTTCCTTCAAAATTATCAAACTTACAAATAAAAGTTAAAACCATTAATTGTTCTTTGATTATTGTTGAACTGAGTTCTTCATGTGCAGTTACAAAGATTATAACACTATCTAGGTCATTTTTTCTGATCAATCTTGCCATATCTATTCCTGAACCTGATTTAGTTTCAATATCCAACAAATAAATTCTATTAGTCATAGGTTGCTCGATAAATTTTCTAAAATCATTATTATAATCATAGAAAACATGGATTTTATATTCCAATTTGTTACCAATCATGATCTTATCAATAATATGTTCAATTTTTTGTGTCGTGTCTTTAAAGTCATCTACCAATATAAAATTAATCATAATAACCTCCATTCATGGTTGCACTACGTTAATAATTGTACCATATTTTACCAAATTTTGACATACTTTTTAAATAAAAAGGCTTTTTTTTGCTTAATTTTTCAATTTTAGAATAAAAATGATAGTTGTTTAATAATAAAACATAAAAATATTCCAGTAACAGTTGGGATCAAAAAGGCTAATACCGTCCACTTTAAACTTCCTGTTTCCTTTTTTATAGTCATACAAGTTGTCGAACATGGAAAATGACATAATGAAAATATTAAAACGCATATCGCAGTAGTAATAGTCCAGCCATTGGCAACTAATATTTGCCTTAATCCTTCCAAACTTTCAAACTCGATTAATTGACCTGTCGACATATAAGCCATAAGCATAATAGGTATAACTATTTCGTTAGCAGGGAAACCAAGAATGAATGCTATAAGAATAACTCCGTCTAAACCAATCATTTTCGCAAATGGATCCAAAAAAATAGCTATATGATTTAAAAGTGATATGTCATTAATATAAAGATTACCCAATAACCAAATGATTAAACCGGCTGGAATTGCAACTATTATGGCACGACCCAAAACAAATACTGTCCGATCAAATATTGAACGAATAATTACTTGACCTACTTTAGGTTTACGATACGGCGGTAATTCTAAAGTGAAGGAGGATGGAACTCCTTTTAAAATCGTTTTCGATAATATCAACGAAATTAAAAAAGTTAACATAATACCTAGCAAAATAACACTAGTTAAAATAACTACACTTAAAAAAGTATTACTTGATTTAACCCCGATGAAAAAAATGGTTATAATTGTAATCATCGTTGGAAATCTACCATTACATGGTACAAAAACGTTAGTTAAAATGGCAATCAATCTTTCACGTGGCGAATCAATTATTCGAGCTCCACTAACGCCAACTGCATTACAACCAAATCCCATACACATCGTCAGTGCCTGTTTGCCGCATGCACAACATTTTTTGAAAGCTCGATCTAAATTAAAAGCGATTCGTGGTAAAAATCCTAAATCTTCAAGCAACGTAAATAAAGGAAAAAAGATCGCCATCGGTGGCAACATAACCGCAATAACCCAAGTTAAAACACGATATATTCCCGACATTAATACTCCAATAAGCCAATCAGGAGCTGATAAATACACTAAAAAACGAAGTAAATGTTGTTCGATGTAATTGAACATATTGAATAATAGATCTGAGGGATAATTTGCTCCTTTTATTGTTATCCAAAAAATAAGCATTAATAAACTTAACATAATCGGTAAACTAAAAAGCTTGCTGGTAACTATTTTATCTATTTGTCGATTTCGCCTATCATATTTAAAGTCTTCATAAGTTACAACCTCTTTAGCAATAATTTCAGCTTTATTGATTAAATTTTCAACATATAATTCTCGTTTTAATTTTTTCTTAATCAATATTAATTTTTCTTGTATTAATTCATCATTTAACAAATCATATCCCAAGTATGAAGTTATTTTTTGATATAATTTTTCATCATAGTTAATGAGATTAATGGCTACCCAACGATAATTTAAATTTTTGGTTTTTCCTTCTAAATAAGGCAAAATACTTGCAACTGCATCTTCTAATTGCGAATCATATTCAATTTTTAAGGGATTAAATTGTTTAGTCTCTAAATTATCTAACAACTGATCTAAACCATCTTTATTTCTTGCACTAGTAGCGACAACGGGTACACCTAGAATATTAGTCAATTTATCAAGATCAATTCTAATTTTTTTCTTTTTTGCTTCATCCATCAAATTAACGCAAACAATGACTTTATCCGTTATTTCTAGTGTTTGCAATACCAAATTTAAATTCCTCTCTAAACAAACAGCATCACATACAATAATAACTAAGTCATATTCTTCAAAACATATAAAATCACGCGCCACTTCTTCTTCTTTTGAATGAGCGATGAGCGAATAGGTGCCAGGTAAATCATATATCTGATAATCAATATTATTGTATTTAAAATAACCACTAGTATTACTAACTGTTTTCCCAGCCCAATTACCTGTATGTTGATGAAGACCTGTTAATGCATTAAATACGGTACTTTTACCAACGTTAGGATTGCCAGCTAATGCTATTTTTTTCATATAAGATCCACCTCTATATCTTTGCAGTCATCTTTTCTAATAGCTATAATAGCTCCTCTTATAAGATATGCACTTGGATCTTGCAAAGGGCTTTTTAATAAACATTCAACTTTCGTCCCATCAATTAATCCTATATCTAAAAGTCTTCTTTTAATATTATCATTTGTTGCAACTTTTTTGACGATTGCTTTATCGCCAACTTTCATATCACATAAAAACATAAAATAATTTCTCCTTCATATTATTAGATAGATGTTTCCTTTATCTAACTATTACATTGTATGTATATATGCAAAGGTGGTTTGGGCGTGAAAAGCAATTTTTATACCCTTAAGGGTTATAAGCTAAAAGAAAAAAATAATATTACAGAAGCAATGGAAGACTATATTGAAATGATTTATCGAAAAACGAGAAAGAATAAATATACAACTATTAAAGAATTAGCCAATTTTTTAAACGTTAAACCTTCCTCTGTCTCAAAAATGGCCAATCGGTTAAAATGTTTAGGTATGATAGAATTTGAAAAATACGGAAAAATTAATTTAACTGAAAGTGGAAAGTTATTAGGTAGGTATCTATTGTGGCGACATAACATCTTAAAAAGATTTTTCAAATATATAAACGGGTATAAATACAATTTAAAGCAAGTAGAAAAAATTGAACACTTTATCGATAATGATAGTTTAATTAATATTGAAAAGATGTTAAAAAAGATTAACAATTGCTAAAGTTATTAGTAATCATTAATCTTTTTTTAACAAATCAGCTTCTTTCAACACATTATAAACACAGGAATAACTACGACGATTATAAAATTTACAAAATTTACGGACGCTTACTTTGCTTCTTTTATATAAACTAATAATGTAATCTTTTTCTTTTTGTGATAATTTATTAATCGGTTCACGATTTTTATTGCCATGATTAAATTGGATTTTGCCATCGATAATTTCTTTTTTTAATTTTAATATATATTTAGGATGATATCCCGTAATGTGAGCAATTTCAATATAGGTAAGATATGTTTTCCCCCGCAATTTATCAGCAATTAATTTAGCTGCTTTTATTTTTTGATTCATAATTATTCACCAAATATATTATAACATAAAAGTAATATTTTTGATAGATAATTATTGAATAGATATTTTACATAAAAAAAACATCTATTCAAGATGTTTTGATTGTGATTATTTCCTTTATTTCCTCTTCTTTATATGTGATATCAACCCGATCATTTACTGATAAAAAAGGGAGTAAGTTTTGATTTGTTTTTAAAGAAACACGATAAGTATCATAGCCATCTTTTAAATAATAATAAGTTGTCCCATCTAAAACCGCTGTCTTAATGTCTTTAATTATTATTTCTTTAGTTAATTCATCACCACTTGTAAAATTTCCCCCTAAATAATTTTGCGCAGCTTTAACAATCCCCTCGCTAGAATCAGTGACCACAACTTTCTGGTAATCAACGTAATCAACAAAAGCATACATTTTAACTAAACCAGCATTATCTTTTAAACTCATCAAATAGGTTGGCTTGCCCTCTAAATTAATTAATAAAGGAAAAGTAGAATTATATTTCATCTGCTGTACTTGACCCTCAGCAGAAGCCATAGCAGAATTTTCTTCCGCACCTGCAACATCGTAAAATTTAGTTTCTTTTGTTCGTAGATTAGTTAAAATAAATCCGATATTAGATGCATCATTAGAAACAGAAGTTATACCAGTATATAAATATACATCATCATTCATTGTTAAATAATTATAACCATTTGTTGTCTTTATTACTTCCTTTTGACCAAAAATTGAATTCCAAAAACCATTTTTGTATTTGCCCCAATCATTTAATTGTTGGATAATTAAATCAGCTGAATAAACATGATCGACCCAAGTAGGTACTTCTTCGACTTTATATTTTTGCGATGAACCATCAATAGGATTTAATATTACAACGCCTGTAACTTCTTTTTTTAAACCGATTCCGCTATACTTTAACGTTTGTGCAATCCAATATGGATTACCATTATCATCAATTTCAAAGTTTATTTCACCAAAAATTGTGGTTGGATATGATAAACGAAGTTTACGTTCTAAGTTTTCAAAAAATAAACTAGATGGCATATATTTCATGCCTTTTTCTAATCTTACAAGATTAGCCTCTCCATCTACTGAATTGACTGTTATATAACCTGCAACGCCTTTTTTACGATTAGTAAAATATTTTATTATACCGGAATACTCTAAAGGCGTTATTCTTACAATTTGATTATTGTAGTTTATTTGAGTATATAAATTTGATACTTCAAATTGAGAAACTAAATCTGTCATTTGACCCATAACTTTATCACCCAATTTAACTGATGAAGTTTTATCTAAAAGAGCTAGTTTTTCAAAGTCAACTTGAGCTACATCGCTAGCAAAATTACTAGTAGTAACTGTTATTCTTTGGTAATAGCTTTGTGATCTAAATATAGGAGAATTTATTATATTGATTAATACTATCGTGCAAACGATCACAAAAGCACAAATTGAAATAATATATGTTGTTTTGTTTTTACTTACTTTTTTATTGTTTATAATTGTTTTGAAATTTAAATTGTTTAAAGTAAAAACAGATGAAATAATCATGCATAAAACAAAAGAAACAACCAAAAACGACCAAAAACTAGGATCACTTGGATTAAGTGGTGGTAACATGAAATAATATAAGACTAACACCACAAAAAGCATAGTGACTATTCTAATAATATTTTTTTTCATATAATCGCTCCTATTCTGTACGCAATGCTTCGACTGGATCTTTTTTGCTAGCAATGAAAGCTGGTATCCATCCTCCAATTAAAGTAAGAATTACTGCTATCGTTATTAAAATAGCTATATGTAGCGGATTCATTCTAGCCACATCAGATAATCCTGTCAAATTATATAGAAGAGAATTAATTGGCAACAATAATAATTTTGCAATTAAAATACCAATAATTCCAGATGTAAAACCGATAATAAATGTCTCTGCATTGAAAACACGACTGACATCTTTTTTTCGAGCCCCTAAACTCCTTAAGATACCTATTTCTTTTGTTCTTTCCAAAACTGAAATATAGGTAATGATACCAATCATAATTGATGAAACTATTAATGAAATAGCCGAAAAAGCAATTAATACCCAAGTAATAGCATCCATTATTTGACCAGATAAACTAGAAAATGTTTCTGCTAAATCAGTGTATATAACTTTATCATCATCATCTAAATTTGTATTATAAGCATTAAGATAATTGATAATTCGCTCTTTGGCGGCAAAATCAACGGGATAAATATTAATAAGATAAGGAATGTCTTTAGCTCCTAAATATGTAAGAAAATCTTCTTTAGTGGAATTTTCGGTAAATTGTTCTCCACTAATTATATTATAATCAGCTTGCTCTTGAGCTTTGACAATATCAGAGTTTCTATTCTCAGAAATAATATATTCTGCCAACTCATTAGAATATAATATGTTACCAGTACTTTGATTCATACTCATCATGCTGACAATATTAGATAGCAAACTATCTTTTTTACCTCTTACAATACCTACGATTTTTAAAGTTATTACCTCTTCACTATTATAAAGATCTTGATAATTCATATTAGGTAAAAAATAGCCATTATTGTTCGCATAAAATTTATCATTTAATATCAACTTTATTTCTCTACCAACAATGTCTTCAAATGGTATTTCTTGTTGGTTAGTATCAATACCTAACATTTTCAATATATTCTTTTCAAAACGATTTTTGTTATTGACCGAAATAACTAAATCTGTCATTTCTTCTGGATAATTACCATACAACAAATCATAGCCAGATTGAAGAAATGATTGAATATCGCTACTTGAATCTTTAGGTAATGCTGTCAAACCAAGGCTTTGACTATTTACGTATGTAATCATATTATCATTTTTAACTAACATATTCATGTTGATTGTTCTTAAATATGATATACCAATTGTATCCGCCGAATTAATATTATTAATATATTGAACATATTCTTCCGTAATAACATTTTGATGAATCATCATAGAAGAAGCGGTATCATAAGGATAAACAACTTCATTATTAGGATAAGTATCATCTTCATCGACAAAATTATTTCCCATGCTCATCATATCATCAACTGACATTTCAGTAGCTTGGCGAGTGATAGTTATTGGAAAATTAGATAAAGTATCAACTTCAAATTTGTCGATTTGAATATCAAAACCATTTGACAATGATAAAATAATAGCAATACCAATTATGCCAATACTTGATGCAAAAGCAGTTAATAATGTTCTTCCTTTTTTGGTTTTAATATTATTAAACGATAAAGATAATGCCGTAAGAAAACCCATTGATGTCTTTTGTATTTTATATTCTTTAGATTTTTTTGATATGCCTTTTATTTCTTGTGAATCATTGACAACCGTTCCATCTTTTAATTCGATTATTCGACTTGCATAAGAGTGGGCCAATTCACTATTGTGTGTTACCATTATAACTAACTTTTCTTGGGATATTTCTTTAATTAATTCCATAATTTGAATACTCGTTTTAGAATCCAAAGCCCCTGTAGGCTCATCAGCCAATATGATAACAGGATCATTTACTAAAGCTCGCGCGATAGCCACTCTTTGCATTTGCCCACCAGATAGTTGATTTGGCTTTTTATTAATATGATCCTCTAAACCAACTTTTTTAAGTACTTCAATAGCTTTTTTTCTTCTTGCGTTTTTACTGACTCCGCTCAAGGTCATACCTAATTCGACATTAGCCAAAATACTAATGTGACTAATTAGGTTATAATTTTGAAAAATAAAGCCAACACAATTATTACGATAAGCATCCCAATCCGTATCTTTGAATTTTTTAGTTGATTTATTATTTACAATTAAATCCCCACTATCATATCTATCCAATCCACCTATAATATTCAATAATGTCGTTTTACCAGAACCAGAAGGACCTAAAATGGCAACAAATTCATTTTTTTTAAACTGCAAACTGACGTCTTGTAAAGCATTTTGTTTGAAATTACCAGTTGCATAACTTTTTTTTATATTTTTTAATTCTAACATTTTCTTTTCCTTTCCAACCATTATCAACACGATATTAATTATTTTATACTTGTATATTTTTTTGTCAACGATGTTGTATAATGGTAATTTTTATTATATAATATACTAAGGTGATTTTGATGAAGAAAATAACTGTCATTAATTATTCTAATGAAAATTCTTTAGTTAGTTCAATTATATTTATGATATTTGGAATTATTTTGTTTACTAATCCAGGAGGAATTTTAAGATTCATTTCCTATATTATGGGGAGTATTTTAATTATAATAGGTATCCTTAATATTCTAGAATATAAGAAAACTTTAAAAAATCTTAACATTGAGCTAAAAAGCAAATTATTCGTTAGCATATTTTTAATTATTTTAGGTGCAATTATTATTATATTTTCATCATTAATTGAAACGACAATACGATTAATTTTAGGTGCTTGGATTATTTATAGTGGAATTATTAGATTAATTGATGCTTTAAATTATAAAACAAACAAGATTTCAAATATAGTTAGGATCATAATTTCAATTTTACTTATAATATGTGGATTTTATGTTGCAATGACTCATTTATTTTATGAAACAATAGGATTATTTATTATTTTATACTCTGTTTTGGACATTATTGGTTATATATTCTATAAAAAAAGGATTTAAACATCCTTTTTTAATATTTACCACCAACACCACCATGTGTCGCCCCTGAGGAACTTTCATGAGTAGTACTCCCACTACTAGAAGAATTATTAAAATTAGAATCTTCGTTATAATATGTATCGATTCGTCTTCTTAATGTATTCAAAGTATCTTGATATTGCTCTCTGACCGATTTGTCAGTAATATTTGATACTTCTTTTCGCGCAATCTCATATAGTCTCTTAGCTTCTATATAGTTTTGTTCATTATTGTCCCTCCACAAAGCATCTACTGCATTTTTAAGATTACTAATGGCAATATCAGCATTTGATTTAGATATTTCAAATACTTGATCAGCACAGTTATAACAGCTAATATAATAAGAATTAGAAAGAGGTGTTATTTGAAGAACAAAATTAATAATTGGATAAACCAAGAATACTATAACGGCTGCCGCAATCCTTTTACCTATTGATTTAGACAATTTTTTAGTATCAACATCTCCAGCAGAAACAGTCTTAATAATATCTATGATAACAAATATCACTAAAATAACGGGTACTAAGATGGTAATTAGTTGAATGATCGATTTAAAAATATCTAGAACGTTAAGCAACTCCACATCTGTACAAGCGTCAACACAATTAGATAAATCCATATTTACCCTCCTATTGATATCTATATTTAATATATATTTATTAATATTGGCAGGGGTGGCAGGAGTTGAACCCACATGAACGGTTTTGGAGACCGTCATTCTACCATTGAATTACACCCCTAAAAATTACAAGTTAATTATATCACATATTTTTTTTTATTACAATGTTTTAATACAATTTATTCAAAGTACATAAAGATTATCATATAATATAATAGGTGAATCTAATGATTGTAAAATATAATTCTAAAGAAAGAGAACTTTTAGCAAGAATAATGCGTGCTGAGGCTGTCGGTGAAGGTAATCTTGGCATGCTAATGGTTGGAAATGTTGTTATAAATCGCGTTTTAGCAAATTGTCTTACTTTTAAAAATGTTTCAACAATCACTGATGTTTTATATCAAGCCAATCAATTTTCTGGTGTTGATAGTCCACTATTTTTTAGTAATCCCACTACTTCAGAATTAAATTTAGCAGATCGAATATTACGTGGCGAATATTACTATCCTGCCACTAATGCGTTGTGGTTCTATGCCCCATCAACCAATGAATCTTGTAAAATAACTTGGTATGATCAAGATTTGGCTGGAAGATATAAAAGTCATTGCTTCTATAATCCTGATCCCGGTGTATGTGAACAAATACATTAAAACCTAACTATAATTTAGTTAGGTTTTATATTACTAGCACCTGACCTATGCTTAATAAATTACTCGTTAGGTTGTTTTTCATTTTTATTTCATCTACTGTTGTGTTGTATTTACTAGCAATACTATATAAATTATCTCCACTCTTTACTATGTATGTAACTTCGTTGTTTTTAGGAATTTTAAGTATTTGTCCTATACTTAATGTATTATTATTAAGATTATTAATAATTTTAATTTGATTAACTGTTGTGTTATATTTATTAGCTATTCCGTATAAAGTATCTCCAACTGACACAATATACTCAAAATAATTTTCAGTTGTATTTTGACCTTCTTTTGCCACTAATAATTTTTGTCCTACACTTAGAAGATTAGTACTTAAATTGTTAATGTTCATTAAATTATCAACTGTTGTATTATATAGATTGGCTATTTTGTATAATGTATCTCCGCTTTTTACCACATATGTATTATAGTTATTTTGCTCATTGTTTGTGGTCGGTATTAATAATTTTTGTCCTATAGATAAATTTGTGGATGATAAATTGTTATATTTAATTAAGTCATCAACTGTTGTATTATATTTATTAGCTATTCCATATAAAGTGTCCCCACTTGAAACAGTATATATAATATAATTTTCTGGCACTTCGACTACTGTTGGTATTTTTAAAATTTGACCTATACTTAACAAATTACTGCTTAGATTATTTGCAGCTTTTAATTCCTCAACTGTTGTATTATATTTTTTAGCAATACTCCACAAACTATCACCTGATACAATTTTTATGTAACATTTTTAAATGTGAATATAATATCTATCGACTTATTTTGATAGATATAAATCTTTTCAACTAAATTAATTATCAATTCTCTAGTTGGTTTTTCTAATGATAAAAATTCATCTATATATTTTTCTATTTGCTTTTTATCTACTTTATTTTCCTCTATTTGTTCATTTTTAAGATTATCAATATTTGATTTATTATCTTCTATTTCTTTTTTTAGACTATCACTAATTCTCTTGTATTGTTCTTCATCGATTATACCTTTTAACATGTCCATATAAGTTTTATCTAGATTATTTGTTAATTTATTATTTGTTAATTCTAAACTTTCAATTTGTTTTTTTATATTTAAAGTATTATCTTCAAATGTCATATTACCTATAGAATCTTTTATTTTGTTTTTATCTAAATACTTTTCACAGACACTTTTTATTTCTTCTAAAATAACACTCTCTAGCGTTTCATAATTATTGGTATGCGTTGTACAAACATGATATTTAGAATAAGTTCTATAATAATCACAAGTAGTATAACTTCTTCCTGTTTTATTTTGATATCTTATTGTTATTCTATGTTTACAATCTCCACAATACAAAAGTCCATCTAATAAGTAAAATCTTTTCTTTTCAGGTCTTTTAACATTTTTAGGTAGTAGAGTTTGTACATAATTAAATGTATCTTTATCAATAATTGCTTCATGTGTATTTTCTACTATAATGTAATCATCTGGATTATTTTTAACTGTCTTTTTAAGTTTATAATTAATCTTCTTAGTCTTGCCTTGTACTGCGTCTCCTGTATAGATTCTATTCGTTAGAATTGCTTTAATTGTAGTATCTACCCATACCCCATATTCTTGTGATATACAATTGGTATTAATACATTTGGTATTCCATACATAATTGTAATAAGATGATGGTGTTTTTATTTTTCTTTGGGTAAGATATTGTGCGATATAATGATATGTATTACCTTTAAGTGCTAAATTAAATATTAATTTAACTACTTCTGCTTGTTCCTCATTTATTACTAAGTGATTTTTATTAGTTGGGTCTTTCATATATCCAAATGGACATCTACCTGATACATATAAACCATCTTTCATTCTTGAATGTAAACTACTTTTAATTTTTTTAGAAATATCTTTAGCATACATATCATTCATTATGGCTTTAAAAGGTGCTATATCATTATTAGTATTATCTATAAATGTATCTATACCATCATTAATAGCAATATACCTAATATTATTATTTGGAAAATACTTTTCGATTAATTCTCCAGTACCAATATAATCTCTACCTAATCTTGACATATCTTTGGTAATAATCATATTGATTTTTCCTAGTTCAATATCCTTCATCATTCTTTTAAATGATGGTCTATCAAAATTAGTACCAGAAAAACCATCATCTACATATTCATCTACTACTATATAATTATTTTCTTTAACATATTGGTTAAGTAAACTTCTTTGACTAATAATACTATCAGATTCTACATTCCCATCATCTCTTGATAATCTTATATAAATTCCTACTTTAAAACTACTATTCCCTACCATTAATTACTACTCCCTTCTACTTGGGAATAATGAGTATGATTACATGGTAGCTCTCTATTATAAATATTGCAAGTCATCACAAACTTCTTTTGTAATTGTATTTTTAATACTTCAGTTATTATTTCATTTAAAGATTTAGAAGTATCTTTAAAAATCAAATTAACCTTGTATTTAACCATAGAGTCCCGTGCCTCCAATTAATTCTATGGTTTTAATTTTTGTAATATTACTTGGTATGAAACTCACATACCTAATAATATTACTTAATATCATAATCCTCCTTATTCATAAACATCATCTCCTTTTGCATGGATGATACCTCTCATTAAATATAAGAGTCAAGTCATTTTCTATGGAAAGTTTTGTCTATCATCCTAAAGTGATTCATAATTTATTAAATTATGAAACAGCAGGATAAGATGAAAGCCCCACAACACAAACTTTGTCCTTATTTAATAAGGGTTTGTTATGGTACTATTCTTATTTCGTACTTACGAAATTCATCCTACTTTGTAGGTTCATATAAAGGAAGATTATTAAATAAGTCGTTATATTATAAGACACTTACGCATTAAAAAACTATCATATTTTTATAAAATTATAAAGATTTATAGGATAGTCAGATTTATAAATATAATACTATTTTTTTGTATAGGATTGTCCTATTTCATTATTTTTAACATAAGTTGAAACAGACATAAAATTTTGATCATATGGATATTTTCTTTGGCCAAATTCTAGCCACATATCAGACCACGATTGGCCAGTTTCCAATAGTTTTTTTACAAATTCATTATTTGCAGTTGCATTACCTTCTTGATGTGCTAAATCCACACAACCTTCTTGATCATATAACTTACTTTGAATATCACACTCTAATTTATCACATTGATATGCAAACATTGCTTCTGGAGTTTGGTGAGCATCAAATTCTAAAAATAGTTGTTCTATTTGTTCACCCTCAAGCAATGAAGATAGTAGATTGTGAACCGCTTCATGTTCCAGCTTTTCTTTTTCTTCCTTACTTACTTGAAATTGAGTTAAATCTCCAATTATTGTTTCACCTAATTCATGAATTGCCAACATATATATAACTTTCATAATATCTACATCATATTGATATTCGGATTTCATGGCTATAGCTAGCATTTGAACACCAAATATGTGTTCTGCTACACTCTCTATCCTATTACGATTAACATTCCAATCTTGCCAACCTGTTCTAATAATATTTTTTAGTTTATTGCATAGAACATAGTATTTTATTACATTTTCTTCTTTAGACATTTTTAACTCCTCATTCATTTTTATAATCCTCTATATATTTATATGGTTTTTATATTCTAAAACTCGTTCTAACACTTTAGCATGTGCTTTATGCATAAGACCTTTTTCTATAATTTTTTTTATCTCGTTGTTTGACATATATGAAACACTTTCAACTTCTTCTTTTTGCAAAACAATATCATTTAAATCTATATTCCTTTTTAAACAAAATACAAATCTGATAGGAAAATCAAAATTTATATATCCCAAATCAATAATATCATCATTACTGATATCTATACCTAATTCTTCTTCTACTTCTCTTTTTATTGTATCAATCGGTTCTTCGTTGTGATTGACATGGCCCCCCGTTGATGAATAAATTCCACCTTTTTGTTTTGATGTTTTTTGTGATAATTTTTTGGATATGTTATGAACAGGCGGGAAGCTCTATGACATTATTTG
>CALVKK010000010.1 GCA_944332645.1 uncultured Bacilli bacterium | reverse complement strand
GTATGAATATATCGAGTACTCCAGTAACCTCAGAAGTGCAAGAAGTGCCAACATCAAATATTCCAGGTTATGAAGTACCAAACATGAATATACCAAGTAATCCAGTAACTCCAGAAGTTCAAGAAGCGCCAACATCAAATATTCCAGGTTATGAAGTACCAAACATGAATATACCAAGTAATCCAGCAATTCCAGAAGTTCAAGAAGCACCAACAATACCAAACATTCCAAGTTATGAAGTACCAAGTATGGATATATCAAGTACTCCAGTAACCCCAGAGGTACAAGAAGTACCAACATCAAATATTCCAACATATGAGGCACCAAGTATGGATATATCAAGTACTCCAGTAACTCCAGAAGTTCAAGAAGCACCAACAATACCAAACATTCCAAGTTATGAAGTACCTAATATTGAAACGAATCAAAATATTTCTTTATCTGATGATGATTTGTTTGGAATTACACAAAAGATACCTCCAATTACAAATGAACAAATGCAAGGTGAACAAAGGGTAAGTGAGAACACTATAATTGCAACAGCACCTAATATAAAACTAGCACTTAATACAGTTAGAGAATGTCAAAACACATTAGAAAAATATGGTTTTATAGTAGATGTAGAAGAAATAGATTTTGAAGATTCATATCAAGTAATATTTAAAATAGAAAAATAAAATCACAAAAAAATCACTTTATAGTGATTTTTTTTCAGAATATTGAAAAAGTACAATAGTCTAAGAATATATAAGATCTTTATAAATTTAATTATAATTAATTTCATCATAAACTAATTTTTTATATACATTCACTCCTGGTTGATCAAATGGATTAACATTTAACAAATAGGCACCAGTAGCTGCTGCAACTTCAAAAAATTGAATTAACATCCCAATATGAAAAGCATCTAATTTATCACAAATGATAATATTACTTTCACAACCAATCGCAAAATGAGCTTTAGCCACTTTTTGCAGAACAATTCGATTAATATCATTTAAACTATATTTGTCTGTAAAATCTAAATGATTTTTGTTATCAAAATCGATAATTGTTTCAAAAACAATGGGATTTCCTTCTTGATAGAATTGACCTAAAGAATGAAGATCTTGAGTATTAAAACCAGAAAAAGGTAAAATTCCTTTTTTATTTTTTCCTTGAGTTTCACCAAATAACTGCTTTATCCATTCAGTAAAATATTTTAATCTTGGTTCATATATACTAAAAACTTCAACATATTTTTTTCTTTTATATAGTATATCTCGTCTGACAGCATATTCAAAAGCATCTTTTTTAGGATAATTAGCAGCACCCAATAAAATATCATCGATGTTTATTCCAGCTACTGCTATAGGAAACAATCCGACACAGGTTAAAACAGAAAAGCGACCACCGATTTGTTCAGGAATTTCAAAAGAAACAAATTTTTCTTTTTCAGCCAATTGTTTGAAATAACCATCTTTAGAATTAGTAGTAATGAAAATTCTATTTTTTAATTGAGTTTGATCATATTTTTTCTGCATTTGTGAATAAAGTACATTAAATATCAAGTTAGTTTCTAATGTGTTTCCTGATTTAGACACTACGTTAATTACAGTATCTTTATTATCCATGTAGTCAATTAACCCTTTGATATATTCTTCGGATAATGAATTGCCAGCGAAAACTATCTCAGGTTTTTGAGTAATAAAGTAGTCAGACAAAGCTTCAATAACAGCTTTTGCCCCCATAAAAGATCCGCCTATTCCAATTACAATAAACAGTTCACAAGAGTTCCGAATTTCTCGGCTGATACTTTTAATTCTATTGATATCATCTTGGGGAATACATTTATTGATATCATACCAATCTAACATATCTCCACCATTATTTAAAATCTTATTAATTTTATTAATTTTAGCATCATATCTTTTTAAATTTTTAAAACTTTGATAAGTTTTAAAATCAAAATTAATCATTTTTTCCTCCTAGATAGACGACAATATCGTGGTTTTTATTATCATTCTTTAATTCAATATACTGATTTTTAGTTGTCTTTCCATCATAGCTAATTTTTTGATTGCCATTTTTCTCAATTAAAATATGGTATTTAGTATTTTCAAATTTGTAGTCAATTTCAAATTTTTCCCAATTATTAGGGATATGTGGGTCTATAAATAGTTTGTTTCCCAATTTTTTAAATCCTAAAATATCCAATAAGGCAATTCGGTAAAACCAACCGGCTGCACCAGTATACCAATTCCATCCACCTTGCGCTTCAAAGTTTTTATTACTATAAATATCTGCTGCAATAACATATGGCTCTAATTTATATTTTTGTGCACTTTCCATTGTTTTACTTCTTTCGATTGGATTTATCATTTGGTATAGTTGATATGCCAAATCGAATTGACCAACTTTTATCAATGCTTGAATATACCATGCTACAGCGTGAGTATATTGACCACCATTTTCTCTTATACCAGGTGGATAATTCATAATATAACCTGGATTATCTTCGCTTTTTTTAAATGCAGGATTCAATAAACGAACAATTTTTAAATTTTTATCAATTAATTGCTCATCAATCGCATTTAAAATTAAAGGTATTTGTTCTTGAGAAGCTATTTCAGTCAAAATGGCAAAACTTTGTGAAATTAAGTCTATTTTACACTCAAAATTATCTTTTGAACCTAATTTGTGACCATTATCGAAAAAAGCTCTTAAATAATATTTTCCGTCCCAAGCGACATTTCTGACAGCAACTTTTAATTTTTCTTTCAAAAATTCCCATTCTGTGGTCTTGATTTTCTTATCATAAATATTGGTAATAAATATGAATTTATCGATTATTTGATATAAGAATAAAGTTAACCAGACGCTAGTTCCTCGCCCTTTTTCACCAACCTTATTCATACCATCGTTCCAATCGCCACCACCCATTAAGCAAAGACCATTTTTCCCAAATTCATTCTTGGCTTTTTCCATCGCTAATAGGCAATGTTCATATAGAGTGGCTCTTTTAGTGGAATAGTCATAATTAATTCCTTTTTCCATTTCATTAGCTTCTAAAATTTGACCTGTAACAAACGGAATTGATTCGTTTAAAATGGTTTTATCATTAGTAATTTTAAGATATTCTTCAACAGCGTAAACCAACCATAAATAATCGTCTTTACAGTGTGATCTAATTCCAAATTTACTTTCTTTATGCCACCAATGTAAAACATCTCCTTCCTCAAATTGATGTTTTGCGTGCCATAATATCTGTCTTCTTGTAATTTCAGGATGTATTGTACAAATATTCATTGCATCTTGTAATTGATCACGATAACCATATGCGCCACCTACTTGATAGAAACCAGCTTTAGCAAAAATACGTGATGATATAGTTTGATATACTAACCAACCATTTAACATATAATTGAAACTATCATCGGGTGTTTTTACTTGAACGATATCTAACATTTCTTTCCAATATTCATTTACTTTTTTTTCTTCAGCCTTAATTTTATTAATGCTATTATATTTTTTTAATACAGTTAAAACATCATTATCACTTGTGCCTAACATGAAAGCTAAGTCATATTCTTTTTTTGCATCGATACAAATAGAAGTTTCAATTTCTTTATATAATAGTCTTTTGGTATTAAAATCGGTAATTGGCAAAGTGCAACTTATAAAAGTAGTTAATGAAGAAAAATTAATACTGTACTTATTTGTTAAAGAAACATAATTTTCCTTTTTGTTAAAATTGCTTTGAATATAACGACCAGTTTTCTCTTCTGTTTCACCTAGGCAAGGATTTAGCCAATATTTTAAAGACACTCTTTGTTTATGGGTACCGTTGTTTTTAATTTTGATTTTATAAAATTTAATAGGATCATTAACGGCAACAAATTGTTTTAATTGAATATCTAAATTTTTAAATCGACCTTTCCAAGCAATATTTCCAAAACTAATTTGTGTATAAGTATAATCTAATTGCACATCATTAATTTTAATTCCTTCAGAAATATCACAAAGTAAATTGTCATTAGTCCAAGTTGTCAATTTATATTCATGACTATTTTTTGAATAGGAAAAACCGGTTTGATTGTTAGAAATAATACTACCAAAATGTGGATTAGCAATAACATTGCACCATATAAAAGGTGTGTTGGCATTTGTGATTATATATTTTTTACCATTATCAGCAAATCCACCAAAACCGTTATAATAAATTAGCTTATTTTGCTTATATGTGATTGGAAGACTAAGTTCTTTTAACCATTTTTCTTTTCTGCTGGTAGTGTTTAATTTTTGAAGACTATTAACAAATTCTTCTAAAGAATGAAATTTATGACTGTTAATGTATAATCGAGCTACTGTTTTAAATAAAACATACTCGTCAGTGTTGATTTCATTTCGATTAAGAACGTAAATATTACCAGGAGTTTTATAGAAACTATTTAAAGCATACATTCGGTATTTTTCTTCTTCGATCTCTTTATTAATAATTTGTTTTTCTTCTTTGTTTTTACAATTTAGAATGATTAAATCAATAAAGACAGACTTACTTTTATAATATTCAAAAGTATGTAATAGTTCTTTAACTAGGCTTAGATCATCTAAGCTTTCTATTTCCAGAAAAACGATCGGGCGATCACCAGATATTCCAAAACGCCATAAATTAGTTTGATTTAATTTATTTTGCTTTAATATGTTATTTCTTTCGGTGTTAATCTCGATATGGCTAGTTTGATATAAATAGTTTAACATTGTGTTATAAACACGCATATCGTTACCTGTAATATTGACCATTTTATTTGTTACATTACTCATAATAGTTGCAACAGCAAAAGCTTTTTCTGATATTGCTTCTGGCGTTGCAAAGGTTTCCACAATTTCAATAACCTGTTCCTTTGACTTTCCAAAGCCACTGATAAGATAGATTGTTTTTTGATCATTAGCCGGTATGGTAATTTGGTTACGTAAACTGATAACTGGATCCAGGCAAGTACCGATTTGATTAGTTAATTTTTGCTCTAATGCAATTGGATTAGCAGTGGTTCGGTTGCGTCCGATAAAATTGGCGCGATTAGTTTCGTAACTATACTTTTGGTTAGGATTATTTATTAATAAACGATTAATCAAATAATAATGATCATTTTTATCTCTTAGTTTTCGATTGATTATAATTGCATCGTTTTCTTCATTGTATTCGCTTTGAATAAATAAATTTTGAAATGCTTTGTGACTTATATCGTCGTTATTTTCACATAGAATAGGTTCAGTATAAGTAGTAATTTCTAGAGTTTTACTTTTATTACTTACATTTTTAAAAGTTATTTTTCTAATTTCGGCATGATGAGTTTTAGGAACTACAATCTCTGTAGAAGTAATAATATCATTATCGGAACGAACAAATTTCATTTTGTCTAAAGCAAAAACAACTTCATATCGTTCCGGCATTTTATTAATTGGTGCATAGGTATTACACCAAATTTTTCCTGTTGAAATGTCTTTAATGTATATATACATACCATAATCTTGTTCTGTTAATTTTCTGTAACGATTCATCTGGATCATTCGATAACGGCTAAATCCATTACCACGGTCATTTATTAAGACACTATATTTAGAATTTGACAAGATTGATATTTCTGGTAAGGTTGACAGTTTATGGAAAACACGGATATCATTAACAAATTGTTCTTTTTCATAGGTAAATTTTTTGTATTTGGCCATGTTCATGTCAATAACAGGTTTTAATTGCACCTTTTCCTTTGTTAATATCTCAAAAGCATGATTATTGGTATCTTTATTAAAACATTTTTGAATTATGTTTTGACATAAAGTATTGGCAATACTACCAAGAATCATTCCTTGATGATGAGCAAAGTATGAATAAACTGGTTTATTAATCTCTGTATCATATGATTCATAGAAACCATACTTTCCAAGCAATTTTAATTCTTCCAATTTTTTAATATTATTAAGAACCTCTTTCGGATATTTAGGTAAAGCTAGTATGGAAGCATAAGGGGCAATAACTATTCTTGACGAAGGTTCTTCTTGTAATTTTAAATAAGGTGTAGCAAAAGCTTTATATTTGTAGTTTTGTGAATCGTCCAATTCACCATAAGCAGATTCAGATATTCCCCAAGGTAATTTTGAATTTACTTCTTTCATATATTCTTTTTGAGCAAAAATGGCAAAGTCATAACTCTCGTCTATTAATGTATTTTCATAACTTGGAATAAATAGCAGTGGCATGAAATACTCGAAAGAAGTACCTGACCAAGAAACTAGACCTTTCCTGTGCTTATATGTAGTTAAAGTTTTATCGAGATTAAACCAATGTTTGCTAGGGACATCACCTTTAGCAATGGCGACAAAGCTAGTTATCCTACTTTCGCTTGCAAACATATTATATTTACACGGATCTAGCAAACCCTCATCAACATTATATCCAATACTAAAAACATCTTCACTATAAAGGTGAGAAAAATTGGTTTGGTTAATTAAATCAGTAATTCTTCGGACTAAATTATCAGCATTTTGATTTTTAAGAAATTCTTTAATAGTTATTAATGATGCTATAAAATTACCGCTATCAACGGTTGATATAAAATGAGGATAAAGAATATCTAAGGTGGTGATTCGGTACCAATTATAAAGGTGACCATTCCATTTCGGTAGTTTTTCAATAGTTGTAACAATTTTTTCAATATAATCCAACATCTTGTCCTTACTTATGAAATTTAATTTATATGCAGAAATGATTGATGTTAAAGATAAGCCGATATTTGTTGGTGAAGTCTTTGAATCTGCTTTATGTTCTCTATTTAATTGAAAATTATCCGGTATCAAATAGTTATTTTTTTCAGTGAAATTATCTTCGAAAAATTTCCAAGTGGCATAAGCGATCTTGAGTAAATATTTTTGATCTGATGATTTTATTTTTTCTTCTGGTGATTTAATATTTTTGCTTATAGCATAAGCAAATAAAGGCCCTAGAATAAAGAATATGGATATGATTATATTTTCTGCAGGATGATTATTATTAAAAATTGATATAATAATAATTAATAAAGCGACTAAATAATTAAACCCAAACTGTTTAAGATGGTTTCCTAAATTTATCTTGACTTGTTTACTAGCATCTTCAGCTGTCATCCATTGTAAAAGATGCTTTTTACTAAACGCCATTCTATAAATTGATTTTAATATTGATTTTACATAAAGATACGCATTATATGGGATTGCAGTAAAAACAGAAATTGTTCTTAAAAGAAACGATTTCCAACCAAAAGCAGCAGTATTATAATATTTTAAATTGACATTCTTTTGAATAACAAATAATTGAATCAGATAAGAAATTGCTGGTAACATTACGACGAATAAAACAAACGATAACCACCAATAAGGATGACTAATACAACAAATTGATAAAGATAATATAATTAATAATAAGGAAAAGTCTAACAATTCTCTTCTGATGTTATCAATAATTTTCCATTTACCTAAAAGGTTAATTGGGTTTTTAATCTTTTTATTATTTTCATTTTTGACTTTATTAGTAATCCAGTCGATAATTTGCATATCGCCTCTAGTCCAGCGTGAACGTCTTGTTGCATCAACTAAAAATTCTGCTGGAAAATCATCAATTAATTCAATGTCAGTGCATGCCCCACAGCGTAGATAGTTTCCTTCTAATAAATCGTGACTTAAAATAAGCTCGTTTGGAAATTTTCCTTTTAAAACTTGTTGATAAATTTTTAAATCATAAATGCCTTTTCCAACGAAACTTCCTTCTTTAAAAACATCTTGATAGAAATTGGGTTCTAATCCAGTATAAGGGTCTAACCCTCCCATTCCAGCGTAAATTTGTGAAAACAAAGATTTATTAGTGGATTCAATATCAAAATTGATTTTAGGTTGTAAAATTCCATATCCTTGAATAACTTTAGTTTTTTCTTTATTTAAAACAGGTGAATTTAATGGATGAGCCATAGTCCCGACTAATTTTAAAGCACTATTTAAAACTAATTGTGTATCGACGTCTAAAGTTATGACATACTTAATTTCATGCTTAAAATTTTGGAAAGTATGAATTTGAAACCAATTTTTTTGTTCTTCATCGTCAAAGTTTCCTAAAATTAAGTCATTGAAATGTAATAAAGCGCCTCTTTTTCGTTCAAATCCTAAAAAACAATTTTCACTTTTGCTATACTTTCTAGTTCGATAAGCAAAGAAAAATATTTCTTTACCATATTTTTTGTTTAATTCTTTTGATCTATTGACTCCTGCATTTTGAATGGCTTCGTCTTTTTCATAATACTCATTATAACATTCACAAGCATCACCTAAAAGTGTGAAGTAGAGATTTTGTGATTTGTTGGATAAATAGTATGATTCTAGTTTATTAAAAACCTCTGCTACTTTTTCTTCACTTCTTAGGATTGTAGGAACAACAACCATTGTTTTATATTTTGCTGGTATCCCTTTTTCAAAATTTAATTTTGGCATTGGCTTATAAGGATAAATTTTAAGATATATTTTGTTTAGGATCGTTATTACTATTTCGCTAACTGGTAATAATAAAATTATGAATCCAAGCCATCTAATTGAGAGAAAGTAATTGGATAGAATTGATGATATGAGAATAGTTAAACTTATTATGATAGCAAGGTAAATAATTACTTTTAATTTTTGGTGTTTATTTTGGAAAAGAAATGCACCAATATTATCATCTTGGGCAATTAAAGTATTAGCAATATCGATAATGTTTTCATTTTCCTTTTTAGACAACCTGATTAGTTGCTTTCGATAAAGATTTTTTGTTTCTAAAGTCATGCTAGAAAAACAAGGATCTTTATTTAAGATTTTTTCGACTGGACATAGTGTTTCATACAGGTTTTCAATTTCTAATTGGTTAGCTTGTTGGATGCTATAGAAAACATTTGAAACTAAAATGTTATTTCTTGTCGTGTACAGATGATCATCATTGATAATTTTCCTTAAAGAAAGATTATTTTTTTCTAATAATTGATTCAACTGTTTAAAAATAATGTTGGAATTGTCACCAAGATCTTTCAACTTTTCATTTAAGTAGACGATTTTGAAATTATTTTTATAAAAAATATTTTTAATGTAATTAGTTAGAAAAACTTTTTCATTTTTAGAAAAAGCTATTTTCATTTTTTTAATAAATTGATCTATTTCCTGTTTTTCTCTTAATTTCTCGTTTTCTATAGTACATATTTCACTAATTTTTTTTATTAAGATTATTAAAAGAGTAACTGGTATAATTTTTATTTCTTGATAAAGTAAGTTAATATTGTTTTGTTTACAATAATTTTTAATATCGTTAATTAATACATCTTCATCTATTTTATAGTTGCGATTTTCTAAAATTGTACTTAACATTTTTGTCATATCAAAATTTTTCGTTAAGTAGTTATTTTTTTTAGGATCTTTTAAAAAATGTTTTAATTCAGAATAATTTTTAATTAATAAGTAATAATTATCGACAATCCACTCGTTAGTAATACCAACGAAATAATGTTGTTTGGTAATTCTTACGAGTTGTTCATAATGTCTAGCTATATTTTTAAAATCATTTTTGATTGTTATCATATCATCTCTCCTATTTTATACATAAATAATATACCACATTTTAAAGGTCAATGTAAATAAAAGATGAGGTAGCAATTATCGCTTTAATTAGATATATTATTTACTAATAATTTTAATATTTTGTAATTGTTGTATTAACATATTATCTGTTCTTTCTTGATAATTAATGGGTCATGTTGATATTAATTTTTTAAGTAGATATTTTTGGTATTAATAATCTTTATTTTCTATTCTAAGAATCCACTTGATTTTACTATTAGCAATTTTTTTAATATCATTAAGAGACAATATTATTATTATCACTAGAACCATTAATTTCACATTCTTTTGTTTTATCGTAAATTGGTTTTAATGAATATATAATATGTATTTTACTCACCATTTTAATTATATCATATTTTCAATCAAACCAAAAATTATAGATATTGTTTTTTAGCAATTTTTATTGTATCATATAATTAGTTTTTATATATAAAGGAAGTTACTTACAAACATAATCAATTCATTAGGTGAGGTGATGGGCAATATGTTTAAATTAATGTCCAAATATAAACCTTCTGGTGATCAACCGGAAGCAATTACAAAATTAGTCAATGGGGTTAAAAATGGTCAAAAATACCAAGTCTTATTAGGTGCAACTGGAACGGGAAAGACGTTCACAATCGCTAACGTCATTCAACAAGTCGATAAACCAACTTTAGTATTAGCTCACAACAAAACACTAGCGGGGCAGTTATATGCCGAACTAAAGGAATTATTCCCCGATAATGCTGTAGAATATTTTGTTTCTTATTATGATTATTACCAACCAGAAGCATATGTAGCCAAAACTGATACATATATTGAAAAAGATGCTGCTATTAATGATGAAATCGATGAATTAAGACATGCTGCTACCGCTTCTTTACTAAATCGTCGTGATGTAATCATTGTTGCCTCTGTGTCGTGTATATACGGAATTGGAGAAAAAGAAGAATATCGCAATAAAATGTTAAGTTTGAGTATTGGTATGAATATTGATAGGAACAAAATTTTACAAAAATTGGTTGAAATGTTATATGAAAGGAATAATTTAGATTTAAAAAGAGGAAGTTTTAGGGTAAGAGGAGACATATTGGAAATTGTTCCCATTTCCCAACATAATCATGCAATTAGAATTGAATTTTTTGGTGATGAGATTGATAAAATATGCGAAGTTGATGCATTGACTGGCAAAGTTATCAATAGCAAAAAAAACGTCACAATATTTCCGGCCAGCCATTTTGTTACAAGTGAGGAAAAATTAAAGATTGCAATTAAAAATATAAGGCAAGAATTAGCAGAACAATTAGAAAAATTTAAAAGTGAAAATAAATTACTAGAGTATCAACGGTTGCAAGAAAGGACAAATTATGATTTGGAAATGTTAGAAGAAACAGGATTTTGTCGTGGTGTTGAAAACTATTCAAGACAGATTGCTTTAAAACAACCAGGAGCTACACCTACTACTTTGATTGATTTTTTTCCTAATGATTTCCTAATGATTATCGATGAATCACACGTTACCATACCACAAGTAAGAGGTATGTATAATGGTGATCGTGCCAGAAAAGAAGTTTTAGTTAATTACGGCTTCAGATTACCTAGCGCGTTAGACAATCGGCCTTTAAAATTCGATGAATTTGAAAAAAAAATAAATCAAATTATTTGTGTATCAGCAACACCTGGAGATTATGAATTAAGCAAAACAAATCATCATTACGTTGAGCAAATAATTAGACCAACTGGTCTTTTAGACCCAATGGTTACCGTCAAGCCTGCAAAAGGTCAGATTGATAATCTCATTGATGAAATAAATAAGCAAATCAGCAACAATGAACGAACACTAGTTACGACTTTGACTATTCGAATGGCAGAAGAATTAACGAATTATTTAAAAAAGCTCGATATCAAAGTTGCTTATTTGCACACTGAGGTTAAAACTCTTGAAAGATTACAAATTATCAATGATTTAAGAAAGGGAAAGTATGATGTTTTAGTAGGAATTAACTTATTAAGAGAAGGCTTGGATATACCTGAAGTAAGTTTGGTGGCTATATTAGACGCTGATAAACAGGGATTTTTAAGAAGCGAGAGAAGTTTAATTCAAACCATAGGTCGAGCCGCGAGAAATGCTCATGGTCGAGTTATAATGTATGCCGATACCATTAGCGAGTCTATGGATAAAGCCATTAAAGAAACAAATAGAAGACGTGAAATTCAAGAAAAATACAATCAAAAACACAACATAGTTCCAACAACTATTGTCAAAGACATTAAAGAAGTTGTAACCAATAATAAACAAATAGAAAATCAAACTGCAAAGATGACAAAAGAAAATAAACAAAAATTGTTAATTGAAATTGAAAAAGAAATGAAAGAAGCCGCTAAAAATTTAGATTTTGAAAGAGCAATGGAACTAAGGGATATATTATTTGAATACAAGAGCGAAAAGTAATATTTCTCTTTCTCTCATAGTATGATATAATTAAAAAGAAGAAAATTAGAGAGGAATGAAAAAAATGAATCCAGTTTTATTAGATTTTGGTTTTGTAAAAATATATTGGTATTCAGTAATGATCTTATTAGGTATTTTTGTAGGTGGATCATTAATAATAAGAGAATGTCGAAAATTTAAAATACCAGAGAATTACATTATAAATTTGATCGTGCTTTGTCTTCTTTTTGCTATATTAGGAGCAAGGTTATATTATGTGGTATTTAATTGGAATTATTATAGTCGTAATATATTAGAAATATTTATGATTTGGGAACGTGGCCTTGCTATCCATGGAGGTATCCTGTTTGGACTTCTTTTCATAATATTTTACACCAGAAAATATAAAGTCAATACCCTTAGAATGCTTGATATAATTGTCGTAGGCTTAATAATTGGTCAGGCTATTGGTCGTTGGGGCAATTTCTTTAACGGTGAAGCTCACGGACCTCAGGTTGATTTAGAATTTTTGCAAAGTTTATTTATCCCTAATTTCATAATCGAAGGCATGAATATCCATGGAATTTATTATCATCCTACTTTTTTATATGAATCACTTTGGTGTTTAATTGGTTTTATAGTATTGTTATTATTTAGAAGAAGATACTATTGTAAGATTGGTCAAACGACAGGGTTATATTTGATATGGTATGGAATTGGTCGCTTTTTTATTGAAGCACTGCGAACAGATAGTTTAATGTTAGGAAACCTTAAAGTTGCTCAGATAATTTCAGTTTTAGCGATAGTAATAGGATTAGTTATAATAATAGTAAAATCACGTGGTTCAAAATTAGATAACCGTTACAATGATAAGGAGAATGTCGATGAAATACGATTTTGATTGTGTAATTGTCGGCGCTGGAATTGCTGGAATGACAGCTGCTATTTATTTAAAAAGAGCCAATTTGAATGTCTTGATTCTCGATAACGACACACCAGGTGGATTATTGAATAAGATTAGTGTTATTGAAAACTATCCTGGCTTTAACAGCATAAGTGGTCCAGATTTAGCTTATAAACTATACGAACAAGTGAAATCTTTAGACGTTGAAATCCGTTATGGTCGAGTTTTAAACATCGACGATCATGTTGTGACAACTGATATAGAAAAAATAACGGCTGACAAAGTAATTTTAGCAGTTGGAAGAAAAGCTAGAAAAATAGATAATACAAATGATTTAAAAAATGTTAGTTATTGCGCTTTATGTGATGCTAGTCTATATAAGAATAAAATTGTCGCTATTGTAGGATGTAATAATACAGCAATTGAAGAAGCACTTTATTTATCCGATATTTGTCAAAAAGTTATTGTTTTATGTCGCAATCAGAATTTAAATGGTGAAGAAACTTTAATTGATAGATTGAAAGACAAACAAAATGTTGATTTACAATGTAATTGTGTGATACAAACACTTAAGAGTAAAAATAATATTTTAACTAAAATCATTACTAATAATGGTGAATTTTTGGTCGATGGGATGTTTGTGGCTATTGGTTATGAACCAAGTGTCGAATTTTTAGATTCAGTTAATAAAGAGGATGGTTATATTGTTGTTAACAATAAAATGCAAACTAATATTGATTATATTTTTGCTTGTGGTGACATTATAAAGAAAGATGTTTACCAGTTAACTACAGCAGTGGGTGAGGCTACAATTGCAGCTATAAATGTAAAAAAAGAATTAAAAAACTTTAGTTAATAAATTATAAAAGGTGGTTATTATGTCTTTTACTAGTATTGTGAAAAATGAAGTTAGCAAAATTGAAACAAATGAATTAGAAAAAATAGCTGAATTGTCAGCTATTCTTTTGAATAGTGCAATAATTGAAAAAGATATAAAAATAACAACTGAAAATGCCAGCGTGGCCAGAAGAATCTTTAGTTTGATTAAAGATTTATATGATATTAATTGTTTTGTTACAATAAGAAAAGGAATAAATCACCAAAAAAAATCACTATATATATTACAAACAAAAAATAAAGATATATTAAACGATTTAGGAATATATGATAAACATATGTTAAAGGTTCCTAAAGATTATATTGTCGATGATGATGAAAGTTTGCGGGCTTATTTAAGGGGAGTTTTCCTTATGACAGGATCAGTTAATGATCCTAAAAAATCAAGATATCATTTAGAATTTTTAGTAGATACCAAAGCATACGGTTTATTTTTACTAAAAATCCTAAATAAATATCAGTTAAACAGTAAAATTTTAAAAAGAAACAACAAATATATGGTTTATATAAAGGAAGCAGAAAAAATAGGTGACTTTCTTAGAATTATCAATGCTTACAATGCTGTTATGTATTTTGAGGATATTAGAATATATCGTGATCATAAAAATATGACTAACCGTTTAAATAATTGTGAACAAGCTAATGTCGATAAAATCATCGAAACTGCTAATAAACAAGTCAAAGATATTCAGTTAATTTCCGATAAAGTGGGACTAGATGTTCTAGATGAAAAAGAATTGGTAGTTGCACAGTATCGCCTTAAATATCGCGACGTTTCATTATTAGAATTAAGTCAAATTATTTCGATTGAAACAGGTCAAGTCATTACTAAATCTGGCCTATATCATCGTTTTAAAAAGATAAGTGAAAGAGCTGATAAAATAAGAAATAAAATATGAGAAAAAATGAAACAATATCATTTTCTCTTTTTATTATCAACTTTTTATAGTATAATATTTTTAGGTGAAATTATGGAGCAAATTTTTAAAACATTAACACAATTAATTAAAAAATTTGATAATATCTTAATAATGACACATAAGAATCCTGATTTTGATGGGATGGGTTCGGCTATTGGCTTACAACAAATAATCCACAGTTTTAAAAAGAACAGTTATATATGTGTTAATAGTAATGAGCGCAACAAAGCATTGCTTAAAACTTATCAGTTGTTACAAGAAAATGATGTATACTTTAAGCCTGTTTTGAAAAGTAAAGTCGAAACATTAATCAACAATGATACTTTGTTAATTATATTAGATACACACCGTCAAGAAATAACTGAAGTTCCTCAATTAATCGATAAGATGGAAAATGTTGTCGTAATCGATCATCACATTAAAAGTAAGCATTACATTAAAGAAGGTATCTTAAGTTATATAAATGCTAATTTATCAAGTACTGTCGAATTTATGGCTAATTATATTAAATATTTAAATAAAAAAATCGATCCTTTAGTTGCTACTTTGATGCTGATAGGTTTAGAAATTGATACTAATAATTTTCGCTTAAAAACGACTGATAAAACATATGAAGCTGCTGCTTTCTTAACGCAATTAGGCGCTAATAATGTTTTCAAGCAAGAACTTATGCAAGAAAATAAAGAAGATTATCTTAAAAGGCAAAAATTGATCGAAAAAAGTTATATGATAACTTCTAATATTGCTTTATGTATTGCGGATGATGACTTTTATGAAACTAAAGATTTAGCTTCAATCGCCGAACAATTATTACAGTTTGAAAATGTCGAGGCATCTTTTGTTATTGGAAAATTATCTGAAAAATTAATTGGCATTAGTGCTAGATCGATTGGTAATATTAATGTCGAACAATATATGGCAAAATTAGGTGGTGGTGGACATTTAAACGAGGCGGCAACTCAAATTGAAGGCAGTACAATTAAGCAAGTTCAAAAACAGCTTATCGCACTAATAGGAGGTTGAAAATGAAAGTTATTTTTTTAAAGGATTTAAAAGGACAAGGCAAAAAAGGTGACATTAAGAATGTCAAAGATGGCTATGGAACTTTTTTAATAAAAGAAGGTTATGTTGCAATAGCAAACGATGGTAATTTGAAACATTTCAACACCCAAAAAAATAAAGAAGCATTAGAAGAACAATTAAAAATTGAAGAGTGTGAAAAATTAAAAAAAGAAATAGAAAAGATAGTTATAAATATTGCGGTTAAAGTTGGTGCACAAGATCGTGTTTTTGGTAGTGTTAGTACTAAACAGATTGTTTCAGAATTAAAGAAACTAGGTTATGAAATAGATAAAAATAAAATCAAAATCGATCATCCTTTGACTAGCTTAGGAACACATTTAGTAAATGTCGAATTGCATAAAAAAGTTAAAGCCAATCTAAAAATTAATTTAATAAAGTAGGTGGGTTATGAAAGAAAAAATAATACCTCATAGTATTGAAGCAGAACAAGCAGTTTTAGGCTCGATGTTTTTAACAAAATATGCTTTACAAAAGAGTATCGAGGGATTAAATGAAAGTCTATTCTATTTAGATAGTCATAGCAAAATATTTTCAATTATTAGGGACCTTGCCGAGGCTAACAAGCCAATCGATATTATGACGGTAAGTGAGGAATTAAAAAAGAAAAAATGGTTGAATTCAATTGGTGGCATCGAATATTTGACTGAAGTAGCACGTAGTGTTCCAACAGCAGCTAATATTGATGAATACATTAGAATCGTCGAAGAAAAGGCAATTTTGAGAAGATTGATCGATGAAGGAACAGCTATTATAACAGAAGCCTATAATTCAACAAATAATATCAATGAAATTCTCGACACGGCTGAAACCAAAATTTTTAATGTGGTTAAAACAAGAAAAGGGACAGAATTTCGCAGTATTCAAGACGTTCTTTTCAAGACTCAGGCTGACTTGGAGAAAATGTCTAAAAATAAAAATGAAATAACAGGAATTGCGACAGGATTTTATAAATTGGATAAAATAACATCTGGTCTTCATCCCAACGAGTTAATTATTCTTGCTGCTCGACCTGGTATGGGTAAAACAGCTTTTGCTCTTAACTTAGCTACCAATATGGCTATAAATGGCAAAACAGTTGCTTTATTCAATATGGAAATGAGTGCTGAACAATTAGTTTCAAGGATGCTATCATCAGTTGGACAAATTTATGGTAGTAAACTAAAAAATGGTAATTTAAAAAATGAAGATTGGAAAAGAGTGAATGAAGCTATCAGTCGATTAGCTGATACTAAAATTTATATTGATGATACAGCTGGGATGACCATTAGTGAAATAAGAGCTAAGTGCCGTCGTCTAGCTTCGATGAAAGATGGATTAGATGTTATTATTATCGATTATTTACAGCTTATTCAAGGTTCAGATCGTTATAAAGGCAATCGTGTTCAAGAGGTAACCGAAATTTCACGAAGTTTAAAAACTTTAGCGATGGAATTAAAAGTGCCAGTTATCGCTTGTTCACAATTATCTCGTAGTGTCGAAACTAAAGGAAGAAAAGATAATCGACCAATTTTAAGTGATTTAAGGGAATCAGGATCAATTGAACAAGATGCGGATATTGTGGCAATGATTCATCGAGAAGATTATTATAATAAAGAAGCTTTGATTGATGAAAACACTAGTCGAACTACTCTAATTATTGCTAAACATCGAAATGGACCAGTTACTGATATTCCTCTTATATTCAAAACTAACACAAGTACATTTAATTCTGTTGATGAAAGTATAGAAGGTGATTTATGAAAAAAATTGGTTCCCTTATTACGTGTTTAGTTCTGGGTATAATTTTGTTTTTACTTTGCTTTGACTATGGTAAAAAAAATTATCCTAATGAACTTTATAATGTATATTTAGATGGACAACTTTTAGGAGTAATTGAATCAAAGGAAGAATTAGAAAATTATATTAACAGTAAAACTAATCACTTAATCAATGTTCAAGAAGTAACCAGAACTTATTGTGAGGACGAAAGAAGTCTTGAGCAAGTTATAATTGATGAAGATTTACAAGAATTAATTAATAATAGTAAAGATATAAGTTATTATAAAAATGATGAACAAAAAGAATGTGTTGATATTATTATTGAAGATGGACAACTAATTGAACAAATTTACACGCCTAAAGGATTGAATATTGAAAAAGTATTGACTTATGATGATCAGATTTCTACTGTTGAGGATATATATTCAAAGATTGTAGAATTAAAAACTTTTACTATCAAAGGTTACCAATTTACTATTTATAAAGAAAATGGAGATTCTTATATTTACGTGACCAACAAAGAAATATTTGAAGAGGCAGTTAATGAATTAATAGCTACTTATGTAGGCAAAGAAAATTATAAAGCTTATTTAAATGACAATCAATTAAAAATTGAAACTGTTGGTTCATTGATTGAAAATGTTTATATTGAAGAAGAAATAACTGTAAAGCAAACACAAATACCAATCGATGAAACAATTTATACAGATTATAATACTTTAGCACAATTTTTACTTTACGGTAAAGATCCTGTTACTAAAGTTTATACAGTTAAAGAGGAAGAAATGATCGAAGACATCGCTTTTGTTAACGAAATTAGTAGTCAAGAATTTTTAATATCTAATCCACGGTACAAAAGTGAAAATAGTTTGATTGCTGTCGGAACAGAAGTTTTAATAAAACAGACAAATCCTCAGTTAAGAGTAGTTGTAGAAAAATATGTTGTTGAAGATAAAACTAATGAATACAAGACAATTTATCAATATGATGATACACAGTTTGTTGGCTACACGGAAGTAGTACAAGAAGGTGAAGATGGACTTGAGCGAATTAGTCAAAGACAGAAGATAGTTAATGGTAATATTGAATTCGTTGATCCGGTTAGTAAAGAAACTTTAAAAAGTAGTGTCGATCGAATTATTATTAAAGGTGATAAATATGTACCTAATGTTGGAGACTTGAGTAACTGGGCATGGCCTAGTGAAAGTGGATGGGTGATAACTGATGATTATGCTTGGAGAATCCACCCTATTACTGGAGTACGTAGCTTCCACAAAGCTATAGACATTGCAGGTACAGGTTATAATTCAGCTATTTATGCTGCAAATAATGGTACAGTTATTATTAAAGAATCACATTATTCTTATGGTAATTATATTGTAATTAATCACAACAATGGTTATTATACCTTATATGCTCATATGAATAAATTTATGGACGGCATATCTGTAGGGTCAACGGTCGCAAGAGGACAACAAATCGGTTATGTAGGATCAACTGGATATTCTACAGGACCACACATTCACTTTGAAGTGTGGAAAGATTGTCTTTACTGTCACATAAGCCCTTGGAGTATATACGAATGAAAATATCGGTTTTAGCTTCAGGTTCTAAAGGGAATTGTACTTATGTTGAAACTTCAGATAATAAAATGTTGATTGATGTTGGCATGAGCAATTTATATATTGAAAAAAAATTAATGTCATTAGGTGTTAAGCCTAGTGACATTAATAGTGTTTTTATAACACACACTCATATTGATCATATAGCTGGGCTTAAAGTTTTTATTAATAAATATAATCCGAAAGTTTTTTTAACTAGCAAGATGTATGAAGATTTAAAAAACATTATAAAAGATTATGTCATAATTGAAGAACAGCTCAATATTGGAGATTTAAATGTTCAAATTTTTAAAACATCACATGATGCTTCTGATTCGTTAGGGTACATATTTAAAAATAATGATAAAGAATTTGTTTATGTTACCGATACTGGATATATAAATTCTAAAAATTTAAATCTTTTAATGAATAAGGATTTATACATATTTGAAAGTAACCATGACGTTGAATTGTTGATGAATAATCCTCATTACCCTTATCATATTAAACAAAGAATATTAGGTGATAAGGGCCATTTATCTAATGTTCAATGTGGTGAATATTTAAAAAAAGTCGTTGGTAACAAGACACAATTTATTATTCTAGCACATCTTTCAGAACAAAATAATAATCAAGAATTAGCTTTAAACAACATTAAAAATAATGTTAGCACTGATATTCAAATAATGGTTGCTGCTCAAAATGATAATACTGAGTTGATTGAAATATGATAAGAATAATATGCGTTGGGAAATTAAAAGAAAAATATTTGATTGATGCTTGTTTGGAGTATAGTAAAAGAATCAATAAATATACTAAACTAGAAATTGTTGAATTAAAAGATTGTGATATTGTAAAAGAAAAGGATGAAATTTTAAAACATCTTAACAAAGATTATATTATTACTTTAGAGATAGAAGGAGAAATGATTGATTCTACTACTTTATCAAAAAAAATTGATAATCTATTTTTAAATAATTCTAATATCACTTTTATTATTGGCGGTTCAGATGGATTACACCAAGATATTAAGAAAATTAGTAACTATAATTTATCATTTTCAAAATTAACTTTTCCACATCAATTATTTAGAGTTATGTTATTAGAACAAATTTACCGCAGTTTTAAAATAATAAATAATGAAAAATATCATAAATAAAAAAAGTATTTAGAAAATACTTCAGACTGTTGACAAAGTCAATGGTCTTTTCTTTTTCTGAAATATAGTGTATAATGGAATCACGAGATATACTCAAT
>CALVKK010000009.1 GCA_944332645.1 uncultured Bacilli bacterium | reverse complement strand
TTACCTTGTCAAAAACTTTGCTTTTTATTGTCATTTCAGTTGCTAATAAAGCGATTTTTGTAAAATTACTATTATTTAAAAACTTAATAGTTGGACTAATAACATCGTAAATTGGAATTTGATATTTTCTTTTTAAATATGATCCCAAATTAGCACTTACAGTTCCACATGCAACAATAATTATATCGACATTTTTTGATAGTAAAAAATCGATATTATTTTGTGATAATTTTTTTAATTCTTCTTTCGATTTTGAACCATATGGCACGTGGGTATTATCGCCAAAATAAAAATATTGATTATGGGGATACTTGAAAATTAATTCTCTTAAAACTGTTAGTCCCCCTATTCCAGAATCAAATATACCAACTCTCATAAAATTCCTTTCTCTATTAATCTCTTTAATATGTTAAATATATATGTTTTTAGTTAAATAAATATTTTTTTAAACATTAAGCCTATATTTGCACGTCTATGACAATTATATCAAATTAAAGACTTAAATAAAAGTTTTTACATAAAAAAGAGTATTTTCATACTCATAAATTTAATTTAGGTTTAATAACTTCTAAACCACCCATATAAGGTTGTAAAACTTTTGGTATTTTTACACTACCATCTTCTTGATAGTTACATTCAAGTATAGCAATAAGTGATCTAGGGCTTGCAATTACTGTATTGTTTAATGTAGCTACAAATTCATTGCCATTTTCGGTTTTCATTCTTATTCCCAATCTTCTTGCTTGAGCATCGCCTAATGTAGAACAAGACCCTACTTCAAAATATTTTTTCTGTCTTGGGCTCCATGCCTCAATGTCACAGGACTTAACCTTTAAATCAGCCAAATCGCCACTGCAACATTCTAATGTTCTAACAGGAATATCTAAGCTTCTAAAAAACTCTACTGTATACTTCCACATTTTATTATACCAATCCATAGCATCTTTGGGCTTACACAAAACAACCATTTCCTGTTTTTCAAATTGATGAACTCTATATAGACCTCTTTCCTCTATCCCATGGGCTCCTACTTCTTTTCTAAAACATGGTGAATATGAAGTCATAGCTATTGGTAATTGTTTTTCATCGATTAATTGACCTTTAAATTTTCCAATCATACTATGTTCAGATGTACCAATTAAGTATAAATCTTCTCCTTCAATTTTATACATCATATTTTCCATTTCAGTAAATGACATAACACCTGTAACAACATCACTTCTAATCATAAATGGAGGAACACAGTAAGTAAAACCTTTATTTATCATAAAATCTCTTGCATAAGCAATCGTCGCTTCATGAAGTCTTGCTATATCTCCTATCAAATAATAAAATCCGTTACCACTAACCCTTCCAGCACTTTCTTTGTCTAAACCATTAAACGATTCACATATATCAGAATGATAAGGAATTTCATAGTCTGGAACGAATGGATCACCAAATTTTTCTATTTCCACATTTTCACTATCATCTTTCCCAATCGGAACAGACTCATCTATAATTTGAGGAATACTTAACATTTTATCTTTTATTTCTTGCTCTAAAATTAATTCTTTTTCTTCCAATTCCTTCATTTCTTGACCATACTTGGATAGTTCCTCTTTAATTTTATTAGCATCATCTTTTTTCCCTTGTTGTATCAATTTACCTATTTCACTACTTTTTTCATTTTTTAATGCTCTTAGATTATCACCTTTTATTTTACAACGACGAAACTCTTTATCCAATTCGATTATTTCATCGACAGTTTTTATCTTATTGTCCTGAAATTTCTTTCTAATATTTTCCTTAACTAATTCGCTATTTTCTCGTATTAACTTAATATCGATCATCAATATCTTCCTTTCTAAAAATAAAAAGACTACTTTATTAGGAGTATATAAAATACGGTACCATCCTAAAATAGCCTTAATTACTAGATAACGGTTTTACCCGGAAATGTTTACATTTCACTAAAGGAGTAGATTTCATAAATCATTATTATTAGTTTCCATCGACCACTAACTTTCTATTAAATAATATATTTATTACTTAATTCCTTTTTTGTTTTATAAGTAGATTTTAACATTTTGATTTTATTTTGTCAACTGTTGATGTTTTTTAAATAATTGAAAAGCATCATCTTTAAATGAAGTTAAACTATAAATAGATTCTTGTTGAGTAGTTATTTGTTGCTGCTGTCTATCAATCATACTTTGTTGTTCAGCAATTAGCTTATCTTTATCAGAAATTTGTTGTTGTTGAACTACAATTTGTTGTTGAAGGATTAATAATTCTTGTCTTAAATTTTTTAATTCTTTTAGTTCTTCTTTTGTATTAACCCGTTTCGATTTTTGAATCAAAATATTATATGATTGTGCTAATTCATAACTGCTTTCATTAAAAGAACTGGAAACATCAACTCTATTTCCATCAGCAATAGCCAAAGTCAACTGTAAAATAAAATTTTCAACATCATCTGCTTTGCTATAAGATGCCAATAATTTTTTTAATGTATGTAGGAAATCGCTATATACAATTAGATGACTATCATATTTATTTGATAAATTTATTAATTCTTGTAATGCATTAAGTTTATCACTATTTTTTAAATAATTGAATGTATCGATATTTTTTCTATTTATGCAATTTACTAACATTATTCGTTGATTTTCAATTAAAGTTCTTAACAGATCATCCCTTGATGTTTCAGTAGCACATATAATTGATGCAGGACTATAGTAATAATCACTTTCTGGTTTCTTTAAACCTAAAAAGATTAATTTATCATCTTTACCTTTAAACGCTATATAATACTGACACCCATAATTATTTTTTTCACCATTTAAATATGCTCTTGGCAACGAATACTCTGATGCAAAGAAAATATCTTGAATATTACATTTTAAAACTGTTTCAAATGATTCTATTTTACCTTCAATGTACGGTGAAAACACACTATAATAAGAAATTTCCCCATCTTCAATTTTTTTATAAAAGCCATCATATCTTTCAATAAGTTCTTCCAACATATCTAAAGGTTTAATGGATTTTATGAAATTAGTATTTCTTAAAGCAACAATATCTATACCTAATAAATGTGGAATATTTTGTGGTTTAAATATAAATTCTAAAGTATGATTATTTGATAAAAAAATCTTGTTTTCGTTAAATCTATAATTTGTAGTTTTATATAAGTTAACTGCATTCTCTAATTTTTCAATTAATTGACCGAATTCATATTTACTAATCATAAATATCCCCGCCTTTTTTACGACCAATATAATATCACAAATCTTTTATTTGTCAAATTTTAGGTTCCATATGAATAAAAACATATTTTATTTTATTATCTTGTTCTTTTAATTTTTTTTCTATTTCGTCTATAACTTTATGAGCATCAGTTAATAGTAAATCCTTCATAACAATATTAGATACTAATTTATAATAAGGACCATATCTTAAAACATATAAATCTTTTATTTCAATTATTTCATCAAAAGAAGTAATTATATTTTTTATGTTGTTTAAATATTTTTTATCTAATACTTGTTCTTCTAGTAAAATGCCAATATTATCTTTTAATATATTAAAACCTATTTTTATAATAAATAAAGCTATAATTACTGTACTAAACATATCAGCATATTTTAATATGTTAAATTCATTAGAAAATTGCATCAATATAATAGACATTAAAACAAATATTGAACTATACACATCGGCTCTACTTTCTTTACCGGAAGCAATTAAAATATTGTTAGAATATAAAATACCTTTTTTATAAATATAATTTGATAGTAATAATTTCGAAATAATTGTAAATAAGCTTACTATTATCATTAATAAGTCTGGTATTATAATTTCTTTATTAAATATATTATAAATTAAACTTAAACCTAATATAATAATTACAATTCCAATTATCAAACTAGTAAGATATTCTGTCTTTCCATGCCCAAAAGGGTGTTTTTTATCAGCTGGCTTTAATGATAAATGATTACCTAGTATAGCTACTAAATCTGTTGATAAATCACTTAATGAATGAATACCATCTGCTATTAAAGCATTACATTTACCAATAAAACCAAATAAAATCTTAATTATAGATAAAAAGATATTGGTTATCGAACTAACCAATAAAACTTTAGTTATTTTCAAAAACTATCACCTATTTCGCTTCGTACCAACTATTGCCATATTCGATGTCAATTTTTAATGGTACTTTTAATTTAATTACATTTTCCATAACATCTTTCATGATTTTAGTGACTATTTTTTGTTCTTCTTTTAAACAATCAAATACTAATTCATCATGAACTTGAATTATTAATTTAGATTTTAAATTATTTTCTTTAAATTTTTGATGAATTAAAACCATCGCTTTTTTGATTATATCGGCACTAGTACCTTGAATAGGTGTATTTAAAGCCATTCTTTCGCCCGATTGTCTAATCATATAATTAGTATTTTTTAATTCATCAATATTTCTTTTACGGTTAAATAATGTCTTAGCATATCCACATTCATAAGCGTTTTTAATTGTATTATCCATATATTCTTTAATACCAGGATAAGTTTTTAAATATTCATCGATAAATTGTTTTGCTTCTTTAGGTGATATATTTAAATTTTCGGATAAGCCAAAACTACTAATGCCATAAATAATACCAAAATTAACTGCTTTAGCTATTCTTCGCATTTCTTTAGTAACTACATCTGTTTTAAAAATATCAGAAGCTGTTTTGCTGTGGATATCTAAATCATTATTAAAAGCATCTATTAATGCTGGAACATTGGCCATGTGAGCTAAAATACGTAGTTCTATTTGGGAATAGTCACCACTTATTATAATTGAATTAGGTGATGGCACAAAGGCTTTTCTGATTAATCTACCATACTCTGTTCGAATCGGAATATTTTGTAAATTAGGTTCAATACTAGATAATCTACCTGTTCTTGTTAATGTCTGAGTATAAATAGTATGAATTTTACCATCTTTAATTGTACTAATTAGTCCTTCAACATAAGTTGTATATAATTTATTTAACATACGATATTCTAATATTTTTTCAATAATTGGATGTTTATTAACTAATTTATTTAAAACATCGACCGCGGTAGAATAACCTGTTTTACCTTTTTTACCATGAGGTAAATTTAATCTTTCAAATAAAACTTCACCTAATTGTTGTGGGGATGATATATTAAATGAAGTACCAGCTAAATTATAAATTTCTTTACTTAAAATCTCTAATTTAATCTTAATTTCATTACCCATTTCATTTAAAATATCTTTATCAACTATGACACCATCATATTCCATATCACCTAACACATAAGCCAAAGGGATCTCTATTTCATTATATAATTCTTCCATGTCTTCTTCTTTTATTTTGTTTAATAATTCATCTTTTATTTCATATATAAATTTAGCTTTATTAACTACTATTTTCGATATATCTTCTTGTTTTAAAACATTGTCATAAAAAGGAATATTATAGTTAAATTGATTAGCTAAATAAGCAATATCATCTTTAGTATTATATTCTAATAAACTAGATGCAATCATTAAATCATTTTTAATAGTAGGTATTTTAATATTTTTATATTTTAAAGAAACGTAAAGTTTTTTTAAATCATAGGTAAATATATCTAAGCCATTTAAAAAATCTAAATTTGTTATGTTTTTTATATAATAAGCAACATCTTTATTATATATTCCTATACCTATGATATTAGAATTGTGGTAATTCGTTCCATCTAATTCTAAATAAATCGCACATTCTTTATTAATTTTTATTTTGCTTACATCATCAATAACCATTATACTTATATCTTCTTCTTGTTTCTTTTCTTTTTTTAAAAATGAATAAAACTCTAATTCTTCATAAATACTATTTAACTTATCGGTACTACCTAAATATTTTAATTCATCAACATTAATATCAATAGATACTTCTTTATAAATAGTTGCGATTTCATAACTCATATAAGCATTGTCTTTATCTATTTCTAGTTTTTCTTTTGTTTTTCCTTTTATTTCATCGATATGTTCATATATTCCATCTAGCGTTTTATACTCTTGTAATAATTTTAAAGCTGTTTTTTCCCCTATTCCTTTAACACCCGGAATATTATCGGATGCATCACCCATTAAAGCTTTTAAATCAATAATATTAACTGGTTTAATGCCATATTCTTTTGTAAAAGTTTCTTCATTATATCTTATATAATCTTTTTGTTTTAATAATTTAATATCGATATCATTACTTATTAATTGTAATAAATCTTTATCACTACTAATTATTGTTCCTATAAAATTTGGATCTTTGTTACAATATTCAGCAAATGTTCCAATTATATCATCAGCTTCATAATTATCTATTTCATAATATTTAATCCCCATAGCATTTAATAATTCTTTAGCTTTAGGAAATTGTAGTTTCAATTCATTAGGTGTTTCTATTCTTCCTTGCTTATAAAAATCATATTTATCGTGTCTAAATGTTTTTCCTTTATCGAATGCTACCATTATGTAAGTTGGTTTTTCTTCTTCAATTATTTTGTTCATCATATTAGCAAATCCAAATAAAGCATTAGTAGGAAATCCTTTACTATTTTTCATAAAATTACCATTATAAGCAGTAGCATAATAACTTCTAAATAATAGATTATTACCATCAACTAATATTATCTTTTCCATAACTTTTCACCTTTAATTATTATATCATATATATAAAAAAAGGTCTTGCGAACCTTATATTTCTTAAGACTATTCTAATATTTAAAATTAACGAAACCAATTATAAACAAGAAAAGTCTTTATATTATAACATGCTTTTTGCATGAAATAATCACTTGGTGGAGAATAGGGGATTCGAACCCCTGACCCTCTGCGTGCAAGGCAGATGCTCTAGCCAGCTGAGCTAATTCCCCAGACAGTTACCCATACAATATAACACATTATTATATGCTTTGTCAATAATTTTTGGAAAGAAATTTAACAGCTTGTCAAATTCATGGAATAATTATTTCCCACTTAAATTGATACGGATTTGGTAATAATATATTTATTATTTAATTCATTAGAGTAACATCTTTTAAAAATATACGGCATTTTATTTTTATAGACTCTTAGAATTTACAAAGAAATTAAAACTCGAAAAGTTCGAGCACATTTCACTATGGTGCCCACGCTAGGAGTTGAACCTATGATCATTCCCTTCGGAGAGGAATATTCTATCCATTGAACTACGTGGACATATATACATTATAACAAATATAAAAACAAGAAGCTAGTATTTAATTAATTTTTTACTAGCTTCTTCAAATGTCTTTATTTCATAACCAAAATAGTTATTTAATTCCCCAGATAATATTTTTAAGATATAGCTTGGGTTAACCAATAAATCATTATCCTTTCTAAATTTACATATTTCTGGTATTGAATTAATAAAATTTAAGACAGACAAAGGAATTATTGCACTTTCAATCTCTTTCGTTATTGCAACCATATTATCTATAAAAATTTGCTCGCTATCGATATCCTTTTTTACATAATCCATTGTATCAATTAAATAAAATCTGCTATTATTATATAACATGTTTACAGTACAAATATCATAAACACTTATTCCAAGCTTAGATAATTTTCTTGTTGCAACAACTAAATCATCAAAGGCTTTAATCAAACTAGAAATACGCACTTGAAACAATTTATTTTCAACTTTTTTACCACTAATATAACGCATTAAAACACCAACTATTTCATCATTTAAATAAGCTATATTTTGAGCAAATACATAATTAGGAATTTTGACATTCTTAAATTGCAATATTTCATCTTTAGTCTTTTCTTCATAAGAAGGACCGCACAAGTATTTAAAAACAGTATTTTTATTAAGTTTATAACAACAGCCCTCTGATCCGAAACCAATAAATTGTAAATTTTTAACAAAAACATTTAAATGATCTTCATTTTTAAAATATAAATCTTGCATAAAATAATCACCAGTCATATATAATAGCAAAAATAAATTATTTGTCAAATTCTTGTAAATAATTATATAAATTAATAGCTACTTCGCTCGGTAAACTTTTTTCTAATTCCTCAATACTTAATTCTTTTAACTTATTAATGCTCTTATATTTCTTTAATAACATAATTCTCCTTTTTTCACCAATACCTGAGATATTGCTTAAAACACTCTCTAAACTGCCTTTACTTCTTAGTTGTTTATGATAATTGATTGTATAATTGTGAACTTCATCTTGCATTCTTTCTAAGTAATGAAATAAATCACTATTTTTATCGATATCAATTTCTATTATTGGATCAAAAGCTAACAGTTTACTAGTAGTGTGCTTATCATCTTTTTTAAGTCCAACTACCATAATATCTAAATTCAAAACTTTTAATATTTCTCTTGCAATATGTATCTGCCCTACTCCACCATCGACAATAATCAAATCAGGTTTTTGAAGATTGTCCTTTAAAACACGAAAATATCTTCGATATATAACTTCCTTCATTGTTCCATAATCATCATTTTTATCAACAGTTATTTTATATTTACGATATTCGTTTTTAGCTTCTTTCCCATCAATAAACGACCATCCCTGACACATTAAAGTTACCAAAAAGATTAGAATTATCAAATATTTCAATTCGATCTAGTTTAGGAATTTTTAAAATCGTTCTTAGTTCTTCATTCGCTAAAGTTGTCTTTTCTTCATCTTTCTTAATTAATTCAAATTTTTCATTTAATAATATCTTCGCATTATTAGCCGCCATATCAATTATTTTTTTCTTGTTACCTTTAATTGGACTTAATACTTTAACATTTAAATACTGACTTATCAAATCGATATCAAGTCCCCCCGAAACTAATATTTCTTTGGGTTTAATAATGTCTTTATCATAAAATTTAGTTATATAACTGGTGATACTATCATATAAATCGTCAATTAAAGGAAATATTTTAGAATGTTTACCTATTAACTTCGATCCTCTTATAAAGAAAACTTCGATAGATAAATAACCTTTGTCAGAATAAAAACCAAACACATCACGATCAACCATATCTCCCATTTCGACTTGCTGTTTAGTTAAAACTATTTCAATATAGTCTAGTAATTCTTTTAATTCTTGTGCTTTTTCATAATGCATTAATTCACTTTCATCTAACATTTCTTTCCTTATCTTATTAGTTATCAAACTATGATCACCTTTTAAAAATCTAATGATATCATGACGCATTACTTCTATTTTTTCCTGTGGGACTTCATTAGTGCAATAACCTAAACATTGATTGATATGATAATAAAGACAAGGCTTTTTATTATAAGTTGTACATTTTCTTAAAGGATACATTCGATTTAATAAATTGACAGTATTTCTTGCTGCTGTAACATTAGGATAAGGGCCATATAGATAATTTAAATTCTTTTTGCGATTAATACTTCTTACGATTGTTAATCTTGGAACATTATCATTAGTTAATTCAATGTATGGATAACTCTTATCATCCCTTAATAAAATATTATATTTTGGATCATATTGCTTGATTAAATTGTTTTCTAAAATCAAAGCTTCCATTTCTGTGTTAACAACCATATAATCAAAATCAACTATTTCACTGACTAATTTTGCTGTTTTTCCAAAATGAGTGCCCCTAAAATAAGAACTTAAACGGTTTTTCTATTTTTTTTCTTTACCAACGGAAATAATATTACTATCTTTTTTTTTGATTAAATAGCATCCCGGTTTTTGTGGAACTAACGATAGTTTTTCTTTTATCATTTAAACACCTTCTTCCTAAAATCACATTTTTGGCATAATTCATCGACTAATTCATTATTTTTAAATCCATTTATAATTTTCTTTGTTTTATCTTTATTTAATATGTCGTTTAAATCTTCTTGATAAATATTACCTAAATTTATTATACCACTGCTATCTAAACAACAAGGAATAACTGTCCCATCAACCAAAATACCAATATGTTTATTAAGGCCATAACAATATCCCTTTTTACTTATTATATTACTATTTAGGCTAGGCCAGATAAATTGAAACGACTTATTTAAATAAAGATTGTTTTTTAATTTCATATTATCAGATATTTCTTTTTTATAATTATAATAATTTAAAACTGTTTTAATCAAATCAGAATTATGATTAGTCCAAAAGCGATAAACAACCTGAACACCCCTATTACTTAAATAACTACCACACTCTAAAATACTTTTTAATTGACTTTTATCAATTAGACTATGTAAAGAAATGTTAACTTGTCGAACATTTTTTAAAATATTTAATTTTTGTTTTATCAACGTTCCATTGGTTGTTATATTAATCTGCTTATTATATTTTTTGCATAAATCGATTATTTGTCCTATTTTAGAATGTAATAATGGTTCACCTTTGACATGCAAATAAAGATAATCTGTATATTTATCAATCTGCTTTAGAATATGTTCAAATTCTAATAGTGTCATTTCTTTTTTTGGCTTGTTATCTTTTGAACAAAACTTGCAATTCAAATTACAAATGTTAGTTATTTCAACATAAATTTTTTTAAACTTTTTCATACTTATTTATTCTACCATAATCTAGACTTATTTTAAATAATAAGTTATAATTATTTAGGTGAAATTATGAAAACAGTTTTTGACAACATAAATGAAATGATTGTTAACAAGTCAAAATTTATCACCTTGTTTTATCAAGTTGATGACTTAGATGACATCGACATCATATTAAAAAATGTCAAAGAAAAATATAAAGATGCTACCCATTACTGTTATGCTTATATCATTGATAGTAATATTAAAGCAAGTGATGATGGTGAACCATCTAACACTGCCGGATTACCAATTCTAAATGTTTTAAAAAAGGAACAACTGAATCATGTTTTATGCATTGTAATAAGATATTTTGGAGGAGTAAAATTAGGAGCTGGTGGTTTGATTAGAACATATAGTAATGCAGCTAAAAATGGTTTAAAAATCAAAATTTTACAAAAAGGTTTTTTAATTAGAATTTCTTTTGATTATTCTAAAAGTAAAGAAATTAACTATTTATTAAATGATTGTATAATCATCAACAAAGATTTTTTAAATTCAACAACTTATGATATCAATATAACTGTTGACAATTTTAACAAAATAAAAAATAAATTAGAACAGTTAAGTGAAATAAATATTATGAAAGAAATATATATGTAGGAGGTTTCATGAAATATCTAAAATTTTTAATCTTTTTAGTTTTTTTTACTCCAATTAGTATTAAAGCATTGGAAATAAATTCCGAAAATGCTATTTTATATAACATGAATGATGATATTGTTATTTTTGAAAAAAATGCTGATGAAAAGACTTATATTGCCAGTTTGACTAAAATAATGACGACGATTGTTGCTATTGAAAACATCGATAATATTAATGAACATATAACAATCCCTTATCAAGCCTTGGATGGACTAATTGAAGCTAATGCTTCAGTAGCTGGATTTAGACTAGGTCAAACCGTAACTTATTTAGATTTATTATACGGTGTTTTGCTTCCTTCTGGTGCAGATGCAACCGGTACTTTAGCTTATTATATATCAGGTGGCGAAGATAACTTTGTTGTGCTTATGAATAGCAAAGCTAATGAATTAGGACTAACTAATACCCATTTTGCAAATACGTCTGGTCTTGATACTGACAATCATTATTCAACAGTCAGAGATATGAGTATTGTTCTTAAATATGCCCTACAAAATCCATTATTTAAAGAAATATACACATCTGATGAATATACAACTAGTGACAATTCATTAACATTTAAAAGCGTTTATTCTAGTTATTTGAATAGATATAATATCGAAAATAAATATATCTATGGTTCTAAGACTGGTTTTACCACCAAAGCTGGATATTGTTTATCTAGTATTGCTAATTATGATAATATTGAATACATGCTTATAACTACTAATGCCAATGCTCAAAGTGATTATCCCCTTCATATTATGGATGCTAATATGATTTATGATTACTATACTTCTAATTACCATTATTTAGACATCATTAAACCAGATGATACTATTGTAACTTTAGATACTGTCAATAGCAAAGAAAAGAAGATAGAGATCAAAGCTAATTTAACTGTTTCTAGATATTTAAATACAAGTATTAATAAAGATGATTTTGAATTTCAATATAATGGTTTAGAAGAAATAAACTATTTTACTAAAGAGGGGAAGATTGGATCTTTAAATATTATTTTTAATGATGAAATTATCGAAACCATACCAATTATATATAGTGGTGGTTTAACATTTTCAATTATTAGTTTTTTCGCTGATAATATATTAAAATTATTATTAATAACAACCATTTTCATAATAATAATTATATTTAAAACAAAAAGAAAAGATCAAAGAGTTTAATGTTTGTTTATTATATAATAAATTATTAATTGTTATATACTATAAAAATTAAGTAACATAAAATTTTAAACCTAAAAATAATTCATTTATTAAATATTATCAAAACTAAACTCTAAATGAAATAAATCAAGAAAAAATGGATGTCTTAAGCACCCATTTGTTTTGCGACTTCTTCAGCAAAGTTGTCTTCTCTTTTAGCCATACCTTCGCCAACTTCAAATCTAATCATATTATCGATAGTTCCGCCATTATTTTTCACATAAGTCAAAACATTAATACTATCATCTTTAACAAAAGATTGTTCTTCTAAACATGATTCTTGATAAAATTTCAACAATCTGCCTTCAACCATTTTTTCAGCTATTTCAGCAGGCTTACCTTCATTAATCGCTTGTTCTTTTAAAATTTCTCTTTCTTTTTCTACTTCTTCTTTAGATATTTGATCTCTTCTTATTACACTAGGACGCATTGCAGCAGCATGCATAGCCACATCTTTTGCGACTTCTTCAGTCGTATTAGATAATGTAACTAATACTGCTATTTTACCTCCCATGTGTAAATATGAACCAAATACCTGATTATCATTCTTAGTCAATTTTTCAAATCTTCTAAATGATAATTTCTCGCCAATTTTAGCTGTTTTATTAACGATAATTTCTTCAATAGTTTCACCATTAACATTTAATTTTAAAACATCATCATTAGTTTTAACATCATTATCGATAATAGCATTTAAAATAGTTTGAACTAAATCTTTAAATTCATCGTTTTTAGCTACAAAATCAGTTTCTGAATTTACTTCAACAATAACTGCTTTGTTGCCATTTATAAGTGTAGCGGCTAATCCTTCGGCAGCGATTCGATCTGCTTTTTTAGCTGCTTTACTAATTCCTTTTTCACGTAACCAGTTGATAGCTTCATCTATAGAACCATTAGTGGCTTCTAGGGCTTTTTTACAATCAAGCATACCAGCACCAGTTGCTTCTCTTAATTCTTTTACTAAACTAGCACTTATCATTATTTTCTTCTCCTTATTTTAAAGCTTCTAATAATTCGGCTTTTTTCATAGTTGAATAACCTTTGATTTCTTTTACTTTAGCTAACTCCTTTAGTTCAGCAACAGTCATTTTATCCAGTGATTCAACCTTATCTTCTTTTTTTGAGTTTTCAGTTTGTTTAACTTCTTTAACAACTTTAGTTTCTTCTTCTTTTACTTCAGGCTTAAATTCTTTTTTTTCTTCTTTTTTAACAAATGATTTCTTAAAATTTTTGTTTTCCTTTTTAGGTCTTTCTTCTTTTCTTTTTACTGTTTCTAATGCTTTTTGCATTACTTCAGTAGCATTTTCATCCTTGTTTTTATCACTAACATAGTCAATTATTTCCCCACCGTTAGCTTCGACAATAGCGTTAGCCATAACACTAGTAATTAGCTTGACAGCTCTTATAGCATCGTCATTAGCAGGAATTACATAATCAACCATATCTGGATCACAATTAGTATCGACAATTCCGAAAACTGGGATATTTAATTTTCTAGCTTCTTTGATAGCATTTTCTTCTTTGGAAGGATCTACTATGAAAAGAGCTTGAGGTAATTTATTCATTTCTCTAATTCCGCATAATAAATTATCCAATTTTGCATATTCCTTCTTTAAGCCGATAACTTCTTTCTTTGGCAACAAGTCAAATGTACCATCTGTTTCCATTTTTTCGATTTCTTCTAATCGTCTTACTCTTCTTCTAATTGTTTTGAAATTAGTTAAAGTTCCTCCTAACCATCTTTCAGTTACATAATAAGAATTTGACCTGATTGCTTCTTCTTTAATAGCTTCTTGAGCTTGTTTTCTAGTACCTACAAACAAAACTGCCCCACCATTAGTAACAATTTCTTTTAAAGCCGTATAAGCCTCATCAATTTTCTTAGCTGTTTTTTGTAAATCAATAATGTAAATATCATCACGAGATGTGTAAATGTATTCCTTCATCTTAGGATTCCATCTTTTAGTTTGATGCCCAAAATGAACACCAGCTTCAAGTAAATAACTCATTGACACAACTGCCATATTTTTTCCTCCTTTTGTTATTACTTTCAAACATTTCAAAATCACACCACTTTAAAATAAAGCACTAGGCATGAAAATTCATGTTTGTGTTTTGTGACATTTTCTATTTAATAGCAATCCCCGAATGTCCAGCGGTTTAAAAAAGCCAATAATATTATATCATATACTAAAAAAAAATAAACCTTTTTTTATATTTTTTTAAAATTTTATTTTTTATGTAGATATGATTAACAAATAATTCAATCACACTTTTTTAATCCGCACTTACCGTTTTATCATATTTTATCTAATAGGTTAATATAATCTATTAGATATGGAGGAATATTAGATGATAAATAAAAAAAGCATTTGGTTCTTAACATTATTCAGTTTAATTTTAGTTTTAAGTGTCTACTATATAACAATGCCTAGTGAATTATTATTAAATACAAATGGTAATTACACCCAGGAAAATAATCCGACTACAAATATTAATGAAAGTACAGTTTTAGTTGCATTACGTGTGGAAGCAGAAGAGGAACTATTAAAAGAAATGGAAAATTTACGAATTATTTTAAATAGTAGTGAGTCAAGTGTCGAAGAAAAAAACGATGCTTTTGAAAAAATGAAGGAATTAAATATAAACAAAGGTGAAGAAGAAAAAATACAAAATAAAATTAAGGAAGTTTATCAATTAGATGCTTTTGTTAGAATTAAAAATGATCAAATTGAAGTAGTAATCAATAAAGAAGAAAGTAGTGCTGATCTGGCTAACAAGATCATGCGAACTGTTCAAGAAATGTTTGAAGAGCAAAAATATATTACAGTCAAATTTACCAAATAATTGTTACTTTTTCCCTCACTTATTTATAAGAGGTACATAGAATAATATGAAGAAATATAAACCACCCAAGGAAGTGAGGGAATTATGTCTAAAAGTGTTTTGACAAAAAGAGAAAAAGAAGTATTTGATTTGTTAGTATTAAATAAAACGACCGACCAAATTGCAATCAAATTAGGTATAAGTGAAAAAACTGTAAGAAATCATATATCTAATGTGATGCAGAAATTAGGTGTTAAAGGTCGAGCTGGGGCTGTCATAGAACTTTTAAAATTAAAGGAAATTTCATTATAAAAAGGTATAAATGACCTTTTTTTTCATAAAATTAATTAGGTGATTATATGCTAAAGAGAAAAATGATTCGAAAAATCATTATATCAACTTCCGCCCTATTTGCTTTATTTTTATTTTATTTAATTCCTAAAGAAGAAAAAAACGAAAATTTAGAAATAAATCAAAATTTAGAATACGTTAATGCCGAGGTTATTACAAATAATATTTATTTATTAGATGACTACAACTATCTTGGTAAAACTAAAGTGGTCATGAATAGTACTACTACAGAGGAAAAAGTTAAAGAATTAGTTGAAGTTTTGATTAGCGGTGGCGAGGGCGAAAATAAAATACCAAATGGTTTTAAATCAATCTTACCAAGTGATACTAAAATACTAAGTGTTAAATACGAAAAAGGATTAGTAAAAATCGATTTTTCAAAAGAACTATTAAATATTAATAAAGATTTAGAAGAAAAAATGATTGAAGCTTTAATTTATACAATCACATCAGTTGATGAAGTAGACAGATTAATTATTTATGTTGAAGGTGAAATATTAACTAAGTTACCACAAACACAAACTAATTTACCTAGTACTTTAGATCGTAATTTTGGTATAAATAAGACTTATGAATTCACTAAAACGAATGATATCAATCAAGTGACAATTTATTATTTAAACAAACATAATGATAATTATTATTTTGTACCCGTCACCAAATATTTAAATGATAACCGTGATAAAATAAAAATAATCATCGATGAATTGACTAGTACTAATGCTTATAATACTAACTTACTAAGTTATTTAAATAGTAATACTGAATTATTGGCAATCGAAGAACAACCTGACATTTTAGAATTAACTTTCAATTCATATATTTTTTCAGATGTCGACAATAAGGATATTTTAGAAGAGGTCATATATACTATTTGTCTATCTGTAAAAGATAATTATGATGTTGATGAAATTATTATTAATGATAGTGAACAGCAAGTGTATCAAACCGTGTTAAAAGAAATAAAATAGTTATTCAAGATAACTATTTCTTAAATTAAAAATTCAACCGCACCAGAAAGGTGCGGCTTTTTGATATAATAAAAGAGCCCAACCCGCCAAAGGAGGACTCATATATGAATTATACACAATTAACAGAAAAAAAGAAAGTAGAAATAGATATTTTGTTAAAACAAGGGTATTCTATGAGAAAAGTAGCTAAAATAATAGGAGTTCATCATTCAACGATATCAAGATACAAAGCAGGAATATATAAAAAGAGAAAAATAGATATAACCAAAAAATATGAAATATTTATTAAGTACTTATTTGATCATTATGATAAAAGACATCATTCGATTGAAGTATGTATACACAATTTTAAAAAGAGATATAAAGGTGCTAAATGCCCGTCTGTGCAACAAACATATAAATGGATAAGAGATGGTAAAATATTCTTAACAAAAGATAAATTATGTTATAAAAAGCGTAGAAGTAAAAAAAACAACATGATGAATCATACCATATGGAATATGAAAAATAAAACAGTTTTACCAATTAGATTAAGACCTAAATACATTGAAAATAGAGCAGAAATAGGACATTTAGAAATTGATTCAATACTAGGTAAGAAAAATGAACAGTCATCAATAATATCTATTGTAGATAGGTGTACAAGGATGTTATGGTTAATTAAATCAGAATATAAAAATGAATATTATACAAATAAATTAATATATGATTATATTATAAAAAATGATATACCAGTTAAATCAATAACAACTGATAATGGATTAGAATTTCAAGCATTAGGAATTACGGCAAAAAAATTAGGAGTAAAACTATATAAATGTGACCCTTATTGTTCATTTCAAAGAGGAACTAATGAAAGAACAAACGCTTTAGTTAGAAGATGGATTCCAAAAGGAAGTTCAATGAATTTGATTCCACAAATTTATTTAGATGATATTTGTTTCGAAATTAATACAATGCCAAGAAAAATGTTTGACTTTAAGACTCCATGTGAGGTACAATTAAATTATTAAAAGTGGTGCGGTTGAGATATTAAAAAAAGAAATAGTTATTCAAGATAACTATTTTATATTAACTTTATGTTCGATTTTTTCCCAGACAACCTCTTTTATAAATAAAGCTTTCAAAGCACAACTTACATATGTTAACAAATATATCGGATTATATAAAATTGTTTTCATTTTCATTTTTTTACTTAAATTTAATTTATCTCTTTTAAGCATTATGATTGTTATTATCATCATAACAATATAGACAATGACAATTACACATACAAGTATAATTGCGATTAATAAAACTGAATTACTTCGATTAAAATTACGAGTTATTAAAGCCATAAAACTTTTAATTACGTAGAGTATAACACCAATGGCAATATAAATATATGGTCTTACGCCTATACAAACATTATATTTTGAACCATAATTTGATTCTATTTTGTTCATCTTTTCAGCAATCAAAGGAACATATTTTTTTCGTGCTTCAAAGTATCCTTTGATCCATCTTACTCTTTGCTTTACAGTCTGTTTATATTTGGTTGGCTGTTCGTCATAAAAAATTGCCTTATCATTGTAGTAGGTGGTCATGTCGTTTAGTATAGCATACAAGCTCAATTCGTAATCTTCCGTCAAACCACAAAATGGATACCCATGCCATTTTTTTATCCATTTACCTTTTATATAAAAACCGGTCCCTGAAATAATAGAATTAACATTATACTTATTTCGAAAAGAATTGCCTAAAGTATTGACCATCGAAAAAGTTAAACTCGAGCAAGCTGCAATAACATTATCATTACCATTTTTGCAGTTACGATAACCAATTCCAATGTCATAACCAGCACAATATGTTTCCATCATCTCTTTAATGTAATTTTGATCTAAAACATTATCAGCATCAAAAATAAAATATAAATCGTAATCTTTTTCGATTTTTTTTATCGCTTCATCTAACGCATAACCTTTCCTTTGTCTTTCAGGATTTGTCCTGAAAACGACTGTTGCCCCATATTTTTTACAAATCGTAACTGTTTTATCTTTTTTTTCTTCGACGATAACGTATACGTCTTTCATATCAACTGTTACGGTCTGTTTTTTTATGCTTTTTAATAATCCATCTATCACTTTACTTTCGTCGCGAGCTGGAACTAAAATAGCAAAATTTTGACTCTTATTTTTATATAATTTAATATTATTTTCATTCTTACGTATGTTATAATTTCCTAGTATCAAAAGTAGAATACCCATGATGACAAAGCATATACAAATTGAATCAAACATTATTAATCTCCTTTACTATGATGATCCATATTAGGAAAATATTTAGATAAAAATTCATCGTCATAGTGTTCATCTAGAAAACGCCCTACTGGTGTTAATGGTGGAACACTGTTTTTTCTTAACGTTTGTCTTATAATAGCTGACCAAGATATCGTCATATTTACAATCATAAAAATGACGAAAATTCGCGTTAAAATCTTACCTAAGTTATATGGTGTTTTTTCAATTAGTCGAGAAACAAATGGATACAAATATCGAACAAACAAAAACGAAAAAATTCCCCATATTAGCATAAATGGTAATGTCGTCCGTCCATTAATATCTAAAAATTTATTAGAATAATCCCATGAAGTGGTGCGCGTAAAAGTTTCTTGAAGAAAACTTATTAAATACTCAATTCCTCCACCCAATAAAGAACCATATAGGATTGTTTCATACCACTTATGTTTTCTGTCTGCTAAAAGAGATACTATTATGACTGCACCTATCCCATATATAATATTAAATGGGCCATATATTACTCCCCTACGATACTCCCACACAAATTGGCCAGTTCTTGAATAAACAAGTAAAAAATTTAAAATTTCTTCATATAATGATCCTATTACTGATCCAATGATAAATACTGCAAATAGTTTCTCGAAACAGATACCTTTAGCGAAAATTCTTTTATCTTTTTTTAAATAATTCTTAAATTTTTGCCACTTCTCTTTCATACTACCAACCATTCCTAAGATAGATTATAATCTAATTATACTATATATTTTATTAAATAACAAATAATTACAAAATTGTAACAAATCATCATACTAAAGAAAAATTAGTTTTAAAATGTTTTAAATTTGGTTTAAAAATTCCCTTAGACCATCTTTGATATCATCACGTTCTAATCCAAAAAGTATATTAGCTTTTAAATAGCCGAGTTGATTTCCAATATCAAGATATGTTCCTTTAAATTTGCACGCACGAAAATCTTGTTTTTTCATCAATTCCAGCATTGCATCAGTAAATTGATATTCACTACCTTTTCCAGGATTAAGATTTTCTATTTCTTCGAATATCTCTGGTTTAACTATGTATCTACCTAATCCTGCATAATTGCTAGGAGCTTTATCTGGACTTGGTTTTTCCACAATTCCTTTAATTTTATCATCAGTTTCAAAATCAATAATGCCATATTTATATACTAATTCTTTTGCTACCTCCTGAACACCGATGACATTACAGTCATATTTTTCATAGACATCTATTAATTGTTTTAATACTGGCACTTCAGCCTTCATTAAATCGTCTCCATATAAAACAGCAAATGGCTCATTACCAATAAATGCTTTAGCCATCTTGATTGCATGCCCACTACCCAAAGGTTCACCTTGTCTAGTATAATATATTTTGCACATTTTTGATATTTTTTGAACTTTTTCTAATTCTTTTAATTTGTTGCTTTTAGCTAGTCGTGCTTCTAACTCAAAACTTTGATCGAAATGATTTTCAATACTAGTTTTATAAGGACTTGTAATAAATAATATTTCCTCAATTCCACTATCGACACATTCTTCAACTATATATTGCAAAGTTGGTTTATCAATTATCGGTAACATTTCTTTAGGCACCGATTTTGTTACAGGTAAAAACCTTGTTCCCATACCAGCTACAGGTATTACAGCTTTTCTTATTTTTTTCATCATATCACCCTTTGTAAATTATATCAAAAAAATAAGAAAAAATAAACAAAAGTATTGAATATTTAAAATTTATATAGTATAATTGACTTGTTCATTTACTTGTCTCAGTAGCTCAGTTGGATAGAGCAATGCCCTTCTAAGGCAGCGGTCAGGGGTTCGAATCCCTTCTGGGACACCATTATAGTAA